>VRUK01000069.1 GCA_019456195.1 Planctomycetota bacterium
GACGAGAACTTCGGGAAATACTGCACATCGTGTAAACCGGCCAGTCGGATAGCAAATCCAGGGCCGAACAGGATTGTTATCTGTTAGTGAATTGATCAAGGATAACACAGTTGCTATTTAGAGAAAGCAACTTCACGTAGCTACATTTTAATGCATTATTGATCTTCGGTCCGGTGCAAATGCCTTCAATCCAACATTCACTACTATTAGAATCAGTATTTAGGGAATTCAAATTAATTTACTTAGCTGCATCGTACGACAGGGAGCATTGCAGCACAATTTCGGCAAGGTCTGGAGGTAGTTCTGAGGTGTCGATTTTGCATTGCTTTGGGGATTTAGGTGTCAACTGCTCTTTTGAGCTTTCACAAGTGCTTGTGTTTTCAGTGGTTATATTTTTCTGGTTCTGGTTTTGTAATCCACCCAGAACATCACTAAGTCTTTTTACACAAGTACTTATCACTAAACACATTAGGAGAATTTTCTGTTTGATATAAAATCACAAGGAAGCTCATAATAAGAGCGCTGTTCTTTTAAACCAGTGAATAATTCGAGTTATCATTTGGAATGAAGCGATTTGTCCAGCCAGCAATTTATTTGCAGCCAATGAATGCCATCTTGTATCCTCTGGCACATTTTTTCCTTGAACATTTCTTTTTCTTGGTGTAAATTCCAAATTCACAAGCGGACTATTTATTTTTATTAAATTAATCAATATTTTGAACGTGAGAAACGCCTTTATCTATAGATATATATCAAAATTCTTAGGTGCAGGAGCATATTTTCCGCAAGTTGAATTGGCCTGATGATGACACCGAAGAGTACGGAGTGCAGGAAATGCCGCTCCCAGCTCACGACTTGGTGCCTGCTCCCATTGGTATAGGTGACAACGTGTGATGTTCAATTGTTTCATTGATTCAGGAGAGTGCATGACTCAGGTAGAAATAAATAAGGCATTGACAGGTTCCTCGTTAGAATGACAAAAACCCAACTGAGAGTTCCGCTATGCTCTGCCCCCGGCGGATTAGTTGGGGTGTTATGCCGATAACACAAAAATAATAAAGGAGATATTCATAATGAGTGACAGTACAGGGACACCGACAACTGGTACGCCACCGATCAGGACAGCGTCTGCTGGGATCGCCAATACATTTGTCAATCCCCAAACCGCCATTTCGTTGCCAGTTGCATCTGGGGCAATAACAATGACATGGCGGATTTCCGGTACTCTTTACACCCCATTGGGTCAGACTCCATGGATCCCAGTTGTTCTATCAGTGCTTGTAGGTATCGCGTTCTATATAGCGAGCGACCCAATACACGGAAAATGGCGTGACAAGATCCCTTTTATACTCGCAGCTTTCTTCAATACTGTTACGCTGGCTGCTTCCGTGCTCGGATTTTCCGCTGCAATTACCGGTGGATGAAATTTTGGAACTAACTGAGAAATGTTCACCCAGCTTAACCAATCTATGCACGCCGACCAGGCTCGGCATTGCAATCTCCCAGGGGCGTCTTCCATGGCTACAATGATTGGTGATTCAACGGCTTGCTCGGATTGCTAGCCGAGAGGGTAATCTTAAAAGTTGGTCATTGCAGGAAGACCGGTTTTATTTTCTGTCCACCGAGATAGTAATGGAGTATCTTAAGGTAATTTAAGGATAGATGTTGGCAAAATTCTTGATATCATAGGAGGTATTATGAGCGTTCACCTACCATTGTACGAACATTTGTATGTCGTCTCGGATATTCATATGGGAGGACGGCGTAACGGCCGGGATAATTTCCAAATCTTCAACCGCGGCCAACGCCTTGGAAATTTGATTGACCATATCTCAAACCAGCATGAGCAGGAGGAGGTCTGCCTGGTCTTGAACGGTGATATTATCGATTCCCTGGCCGAAGAGGAAGTCTATGGATACGTCGCCTTGGATGGCGACACGGCCCTTCGCATGATGGATCACATCTTCACTGATGCATCCTTTCTACCCGTTTGGGATGCGCTCGCCCGATTTGTCGGCATACCCAAGAAGCATCTTGTGTTTGTCGTGGGCAATCATGATATCGAACTCGGCCTGCCCATCGTCGCCTATGCTATTAAAGGGCGCCTGGCGAAGAACGAGGAGGCTCAGGCCCGGATTCATTTTGCGACTCACGGCGGAGGTTTTACCTGCCGTGTGGCCGGCGCCCGAGTGTTTTGTACCCATGGCAATGAGCTGGACAAGTGGAACTGGGTTGATTTCACCAAGCTCGGAGAACTGGCCAACGCCATCAATGCCGGCCGCACAGTCGAGCCTTCGAAGTGGAAAGCCAATGCCGGCACCCGGCTGGTTGTCGACGTGATGAATAGAGTCAAACGCCGCTATCCAATTGTAGATATTTTAAAGCCTGAAGCGGCCGCCGTGGCCAGCGTGCTGGTGGCCCTGGACAAAGAAGCCTTCAAATATATCGATCTTGACGACGTCATTCCCATGTTGCGGGAAAATGTCAGAGGCAGGCTGGTGACCCGAAATCTGCTCAGTGCCGAGGCGACGGACTTTACCGGTGTCTCTTCGGCAGACCTGGCCGAGGAGAGCGCCCGGCATCTTCTGGGGTCGAACTTTCAGGAAGCGCTGCAGCAGCACCGTCAGGATGAAGGTCGCCTTTCGGAAGACGAACTGCTTGAGGCAGCCGAAGACGCCTTCCAAGATAAACCGAGCGCAGTGTCAACAGCCCTTATCGAAAGCGAAGAGGGAACGCTGGGGGTCTGGGACATTGTCCGCGGCTGGGTCGGACTTGTACCGAAGGCCGAAGGACTCCGCCGCGCCCTCCAGGATTGGCTGAAAGACGACCGGACCTTTGATGTGGACTACCCCGACGAAGTCTACGAGGCTATGCAGGAACGCATCGGCTCCCAGGTCGATTTCACAATAACCGGGCACACCCATAAACCTCGGGCCCTGGCTTTAGAGCGAGGTGACGGGTACTACTATAATTGCGGCACCTGGATTCGAACGCTTCGGCTGACCAAGGAGGCGCTTGAAAAGCCAGAAGACTTCAAAAAGAGGATCTGGCCGCACCTAACCGCCGGTAATATGGCAACCCTTGACACAGCCAAAATCCCCGGTCCCGGCGGTAAGCTTGTGCCGCTTCTGTTTGACCGGACGAATGTGGTTAGAATATCCGCCCACGGCGACCAGGCCGTGGGCCAATTGCTACGAGTCACCGACGGTGACTCCGAAGAGACGATCAAGTTAAAGCTCGAACCTGGTACCACCCCATTTAAGGTAGGCTAATTATGCTCAAATGTCACAAAGTCAATCTGGAATTTGTCCGCCCCGGGCCTCCACACAATCAGCTATTGTCACCGCTAACGCCGTATATGGCGTTGTGTGGGGGAGGCTCGCCCGTCACGTTCTATCTGGATTTTGAGCACCACCAGTTTATGCATCGATTGAAGCGGCTGCGCTATGTCACCTCTGACGGCCGCAGCGGCGTGGCGGTTCCCGATCAGATTAGGGAAGCCACGGTGGCTGAAGTAGGCATGGACGTGGCGCGGATCTTCGCGAAGGTCGGGTCGTTGCTGGCCGAGGAATGGCGGGTCATGGGCGATGCCGAAACCGGCACGCAAGCCGAGAACACCCAACTGGTCGATTTAAGACTGGTCGTTTCCGGTTCAGAACTGGCGCTGATTCCCTTTGAAATGGCCATTGCGCCGCAGGCTTATCCCGGCGAGGGACTGGAATGGGCCCTGCAGCATCACCTGCCCATCGTACCCATCCGCCAAATCCGCAGCAACTGTCCTGCTCCAGTGCCATGGGATCGCCCGCTGGAACCCAAAATCCTGTTCATATCCGCGGCCCCCCAAGGGCTGGATGTGCCTCTAGCCTCGCATGTGCATGCCTTGCGGGCCGCCCTCGATCCCTGGGTCCGCCGGCCCTTGCACCCCAAGGAAGAGTCCGATACCGCATCCAAAGGTGACAGCAAGGGGCAATCCGCCTTGACTTTTATAAAGAAGCGGCTGCGTTTACTTCCGAACGCTAGCATTGAGGACATCTATTCCATCTGCGCCCGAGAGCAGTTCACTCATGTCCACATCCTGGCCCACGGCGCTGAACTCGATGTAGGCGGGGAGAAACGTTACGGCCTGGCGCTGTGCGATCCGAATGAAGGCAATCGCATGAACGTAGTCAGCGGTAAACGCCTGGCCAAGGCTCTTTTGGCCGAAGGCGAAGACGGCACGCGGCGCTCACAGCCCCTGCTGGTCACTCTGGCCACGTGTGATTCCGGCAATCCCGGCTCGGTCCTGATTCCGGGCGGCAGCATCGCATACGACCTTCATGCGGCGGGTATTCCATGGGTACTGGCCTCGCAGTTCCCCCTGACCAAGGTCGGATCGGTTCGCATGACTGAAGCCCTATATCAGCGGATTCTTAGGGGGGACGATCCGCGCCAAGCCCTGTTCGAGGTCCGGCGTCAACTCTATATGAACGCCGAGCGCGACCATGACTGGGCCAGTCTGGTGGCGTATGCCACGATCCCGACCGGTTTCGAGGACCAGGTCGCAACATTTTTCGAGAAGCAAGTGCGCCGGAGCATTGATGCGGCCTTAAATCAAGCCGATCTTTCGATCGATGATGGCGAAATGGAAAATGCGTATGAGGTCGCTATCGAGAAGCTGGATACTTGGCGCAGCCGCTTGCCTGAGGGCGACGGGTACAAGGAACGAGTGCGACAGGCGGAATGTTATGGCATGTACGGTTCAACCTGGAAACGCATTGGACTGCTCCACTACAAGAACAAACAGGAATCAAGGGGAAAGGACAACCTGCAAAAGTCGCTGGACTGGTACACCAAGGCGATGAAGCTATGGGCCATGGGTGGGGGGCATCATTGGGTGGCCACCCAGACCTTGTCTCTAAAGGCTGTACTGGATAAACACCAAGATCCCGATACATGGCGGCTTGCCCACAAGATTGCCGAGGAGGAATTGGTTAAGTCCATTGGAGCCGACCAAGCCTGGGCCCACGGTACCTTGGCGGAACTGATCTTGCTGGCGAAATACCACATTCCGGATGAGCCAATCGGCAACGCCAAGAAGAAGGTGCAAGAGCATTGTCAGGCCATCGTACGTTTGGTGGGCGAGGGTGCCTTTGCAGTTAAATCAACCCGGCGTCAGTTCAAACGTTATATCAATTACTGGCCTAATCCGGATTGGAATGTTATTGCAAAAGCCGCAGTAGCGACGCTCTCGCCATCGGGAAGCAAAGACTAGTCCGAGTTGCCGGCCAAAACGTGGTTGATCAATTTCAGGCGGCCGATAAAGGAATCATACGACTCTCGGTAAGGCCTGCCTCTTATTAGGACGACTGAACGAGAGCCGAGAGGTGGAGAGAAGACTCAGAGGCCAAAGGGATCATGCGTAATTATTAACGTACCTATAAGTGATTATAGCGTGACATATGCTAACATCGGATTGCAAGAGACCTCATGCTACGGACGCGTATCATGACCCTGTGTGATAGACAGAGACAAAGACGATGATACATATGCAAATCAGGTGGTTTCATCTATAAGTTTTTTGATTTCATTGTTTTTCAACCGCATTGAGGTTACCCACATCTTGCACTTTCTTGACATGGTCGGCATACACTAATATACTCTTTGACACGCTAACGGTTAGAAATCAGTAAAAATCGTTATACTATGATTAGGAGAGCGAAATGGCCACATACAAGCCAGAACCTATCAACACATTGCAAGTAGTTCTTCCAGGGAATCTGGCGGATCTTACAGAGAAGCTCGCAAAGAATGCTCACGACAATTGGGCGGCAATGAGGATGAAGGATGGATGGACTTGGGGCCCAGAACGCGATGATAAATTGAAGAAGCATCCGGATCTTGTGCCTTATGAAGAACTTTCACAATCCGAGAAGCAATACGATCGCACCGCTGCAATGGAAACCCTCAAGGCTATGCTTGCAATCGGTTACAGAATTGAGCCCATATAGAGTTGATAATTGAAGGAGATAAAGATGTTCTAAACGGATAAAACAATAGCAAATCAATCAATATCGACAAATCAACAAAAAATATTACCCTTTTAAATCTATAGGTAACCCATAAACAAAAAGAGGCAAATATGAGTCAACTTGCAAAAAGCTTTAACAGAGCACTTCACAAAGAACTTACAATTTATACTGCATGGTTTCCGGTGGCCAATATAAGGTCAAGGCCGAATTGTCCCCTTGTTTTTATGGAGAAACAAGCATGACCAACGAAATGATTCTTGAGGCGACTACAAAAGAGCTCAATCGGCTAAGAACGCCCAAGCTGTGGATAACAGCGAGGGGGCTCTCCCATCTGATCCGAAGGAAGTATCCCGAGCTATGCAATCTATCTCAAGTGCGCCTCTTCGATGTTCTGTCCGAACACATGGAGTCTCCCGGACGGCCTCGAAAGATCCGAAACAGCCGCTATCCAAGTGCGAAAACCATCGAGGTACTCTGGGGGGCGATTGATGATTGTACGTCTTCAGCAAAAGTGAGACAAAAAGTTCATTAAGTTAGGAGACGATTTCAGTTCCTGTTTTTAGATTGTACCATTGTGTTTTTCTCTTGCAAGGATTGTTCTTGTTGTCCAACCGGCACGCCCAGACAAGCCTAGACACGCCTGACGCCCAATTCTCAACTTTTGCACAGCAAAAAAGCCAGCCGTAAGTGGCTGGCCTTTCTGGACTTACAGAATAGCGGGGACAGGATTCGAACCTGTGACCTCCGGGTTATGGGCCCGACGAGCTACCAGACTGCTCTACCCCGCGATCATAAACATATATATACTATAAAAATGATATTGTTCAAGAAGAACAAATATAATTTACAATTTTTTTCTTATTTCCTCTGCAATTACTTCGATTCTTCCCTGCTTATACCTGTAAGCAGGCCACCGATCAAAAAGGCCATCGCCATTACTGCGAGCAATTATATGAAAGTGTAAATGCTCGACAAGCTGGCCCGCCGCTCTGCCATTATTGCATAATACATTATAGCCGTCGGAATTCATCGCGGCAGTTACAGCGGCTGCAATTTTGCCAAGCCACGAACCAATCCGGCCTAAAAGCTCCGATGGACAGTCATGTAACTTTTCAAAGTGCTGCTTCGGTATTACCAAAGTATGGCCGTCACTAATAGGCTCAATATCCAAAAAAGCAAAAACATCCTCATCTTCGTAAATCTTTGTAACCGGAATTTGCCCGGCTACCATTTTACAAAAAAGGCAATCATCGGCGCTCATTCTACCATATCTCGTATTGCTTATAGCGGACTGCGTTCCCAGCCGTGTCTATTGCTTTTACACTTAACGCTATTTTCTAACTGCTAACAGCTATAACTGTTAAGTATTTTCCGGTTTCTCGCTGGTTTCTGCAGTTTCCACAGCTTTGGCGGTATGCTCTGGCTTTTTGCGAGAACGTTTTTTGGGTTTATCATGTTTTTTTGAACCCTCGTCAGCACCCACCAACTGCAGCAAAACAAGCTGGCCGTTATCACCGAGCCTTCTCATAGACAATCGAATAATTCTCGTATAGCCGCCGGCCCTGTCAAGGTATCTTGGGCCAAGTTCACTGAACAATTTACCGACTACCGTGCCGGTTTTGACAGCCTTGCCATCCTCGTCATTTACTATATCGCGATTTCCAAGCCGAGAAATGGCAAGTCGCCTTGCCGCCAAAGTACCTTTCTTGGCTAATGTAATCAATTTTTCGGCAAAGGGCTTTACCTCTTTAGCTTTTTCAATCGTAGTTGAAATCGTCTCGTGCTGGATGAGCGAAGCGACTAAATTTCGCCGCATAGCCAGCCGATGCTCTTTTGTTCGACCCAACCGACGTCCTGCTACTCTATGACGCATATTTCTATATACCTCTTAATCCGGCACTACTGCCTTCGAACATTATCAAACTAATTCATCAATATTAACTATCAATATCTGTCATTCCCAAAGACAAGCCTATGTCGGCGAGTTTTCTCCTGATTTCCCGCAGAGAAGTCTTGCCGAAACTGCGAATCTTCAACAATTCAGCTTCTGTCATTTTCACCAAATCGCCAACCCTTTCGGTTTTAGCAGATTCAAGGCAGTTGCTTGCTCTTACAGACAACTCCAGCTCCTGAATCGGCATGGTGAGTTTTTGAGTTAATTCCTCATCCACCACTTGTTCCGGAGTCTCAACCTCAATAACCTCAGAAGCGGCAACGGTTTGCTCTCCAAGCTCGAAATACTGTATGAACGGATTGACATGCTTGCGTAAGATTTTTGCAGCCTCGACCAGCGCCATTTCAGGTGTAATCGTTCCGTTGGTCCAAATCTCCAGGATCAGCCTGTCATAATTGGTTCGCTGGCCGACACGTGTGTTCTCGGTTATGTAGCGTACTCTTGTAACCGGTGAATAAACAGCGTCGAGCATTATCCTTCCGACTTCCTGTTCGAACCTGTCGGCGTCGGCGATACGTTCGGAAGCCGGTACATAGCCACGACCATTCTCAACAACCATTTCCATTTTAAACTCTACTTTTTCCGTCAAAGTAGCCATTACCATATCTTTGTTTATCACTTCAATAGACGGGTCGGCAACTATATCAGCGGCCGTTACAAGGCCGGCCTTGTTTGCCGAAATAGTCATCGTCTTTGGCCCTTCGCCCTGGAGGCAAATGACAAGACTCTTGACATTCAAAACAATATCGGTAACATCCTCCTTTACTCCTTTTACCGTACTGAACTCATGGCTGACACCGTCTATTTTGATGGATGTTACGGCACTGCCTTCCAAAGAGGAAAGCAATATACGTCTAAGACTGTTCCCAATAGTGGTGCCAAAGCCTCTTTCAAATGGTTCAATAAAGAATCTGCCATACTTATCGCTCGATACGATCGTGTCTCGTTCAACACGAGTCGGCAATTCCAAGCCACGCCATGTAACTCGCATATAGTTCTCCTATGTAAGTTTTGAGTTTCGAATTATTAGTTTTGATTTATCTCAAAACTCGACATTAATAAACTTAAAGCTGTTAGCAGCTATCTCGAACAGAATTCCACAACCAACTGCTCTTCAACAGGAATCTGGACATCATCCCGAGCGGGCAATGCAACAACAGTAGCTTCGGGTTTTTCCCGAGCTAATTGTAGCCAGCTTTGTGTAGTATAATTCGGGTTGCTTTCCAACTGTTCCTTTACTTTTTTTACGCTTTTTTTAGAACCTTTGATGATTATCTTATCGCCTATTTTCGTGGTATAATCACTGATATTCACCTTGTGTCCGTTTATATAGATGTGACCGTGAGCAATCAACTGCCTTGCAGACTTGCGCGACGGTGCAAAATTTAACTTATAGACTACATTATCCAAACGTCTTTCCAGCAATTGCAGCAGTGTTTCGCCGGTATTGCCCTTACCCCGCTCCGCTCGATGAAAATACCTCATAAACTGGCGCTCAAAAAGTCCGTAATATCTTTTGACCTTTTGCTTTTCGCGCAGCCGAACACCGTATTCACTTATCCTGCCCCTTCGCCATCCGTGCATCCCAGGGGCCAGATTTCTCTGTTTCTTTTCGATAGGACACTTGGCCGTCTCACATCTTATGCCTTTGAGCATAAGTTTCATTCCTTCACGACGACAGTGTTTACAAGATGAACCCAGATAACGTCCCATTCTTTTTATTTATCTCCGAAATAATTTCTCATAGTACTTGACTCTTAAACTCTCCTTCGCTTCGGCGGCCTGCAGCCGTTGTGCGGAAGTGGAGTAACATCTTCTATCGAAGCGATACGCAATCCAGCCTGCTGTAAAGCTGAGATGGCGGATTCTCGGCCTGAACCAGGCCCTTTAACCCTGATTTCAACTTCGCGAACACCGTTACGCATAGCGGAACTGGCGCAGCGCTGTGCTGCCCTTTGAGCGGCAAAAGGAGTGCTTTTGCGAGAGCCTTTGAAACCTACACAGCCGGCTGAGCCAGAAGCAACCGCATTACCATCCATATCCGTAATCGTAATCAATGTATTATTGAATGTCGCCTTTATGTGTACAATAGCCCGGACAACATTTTTCCTTACTTTTCGCTTCGTTCTTTTTGCCATTATTCAGAAAATTCCTCAAATCAGCATATATAAAGTATATGACATTTTATCTTTAGCGTTTTTCCTTTACACCCTTCTTGCCTGCAACTGTTTTTCTCGGGCCTTTGCGGGTACGCGCGTTACTCTGCGTACACTGGCCCCGAACTGGCAAACCCCTTCTGTGACGAACGCCTCTGTAACAATTTATATCACGCAAGCGGGCTATATTTTGTGAATGCTGCCTGCGAAGCTGACCTTCCACCGTATAATTACGGTCGATAATCTGCGTTATACGGCTAAGCTCATCTTCGCTAAGTTTGCCGGCTTTTGTATTTCTTTCTATACCTGCCTCTTTAATTATCTGTTCCGAGGTATATTTACCTATACCGACAATATAAGTCAGCGAAATCCATATAGATTTTTCATTCGGTATATCAACACCAACTATACGTGGCATATAAGCTCCTTTTCGAATCCGGTAATTGGTTATTTACCACCGGTCAATCACAATCAAATCAACCCTGGCGTTGTTTATGCCGCGGGTTCGTACATATTACCCTCACAACACCTCTGCGACGAATAACCTTACAATTCTCACAAATACGTTTAACTGAACTTCTAACTTTCATTTTATCTACCTATTATTGCGGTATTATCCTGTAACTAATGCCGGAGTACTATCCGGCCTCTGTTTAGATCATAAGGTGACATTTCAACTATAACTGTGTCACCCGGCAAAATCCGAATATAATGCATTCGCATTTTGCCAGAAACATGCGCCAAAACCTTGTGGCCGTTATCCAACTCTACCTTAAATACTGCATTCGGTAAAGCATCGGTCACTTTGGCTTGTAATCTTATTGAGTCCTTCTTTGGCATTTTCCTGTCTTGTATTTCCTTATTTTCTGACTCGTAACTCTTGTTTCGTCCGAAATACGACTCACTGACTTTCTACAGTTAATACCTTACAACCACCTTTAACTATCGCGATTGTATGCTCAAAATGAGCCGAGCATTTCCTGTCTCTTGTTACCACCGTCCACCCGTTCCCAAGCGTTTTTACGCCACTTGAGCCGGCGTTAATCATCGGCTCAACAGCCAGAACCATTCCTTCGGCCAAAATAATGTCATTTGCCAGCAAATCATCGTTGACGAAATTAGGCACTCTCGGCTCTTCATGCATTTTTCTGCCGATGCCGTGTCCAACAAAGTCTTTCACCACCGAAAAACCTGATGACTCGGCATATCGTTGCATCTCGGCAGCCACCTGGCTCCATTTAACAGACGGAGCAGATTTCGCTATTGCTATGTCAAGAACATCTTTTGTTACATCCAACAGCTTGCGCTTAATCTCTGAAATTTCGCCGATGGCGATCGTAACAGCAGCATCTCCACAATAGCCGTCAAGTCTAACGCCAAAATCAATGCTGAGAATATCACCTTCTTTAAGCTTAGCATCCTCAGTAGGAATCCCATGAACGACCTGCTCGTTTATCGAAGCACAAATTGCACCCGGAAACGAGATTTTAGATATTGGAGTGCGAACACCCTTAAACAAAGCCTCAGCTCCGGCATCAGCGGTCATCTGCAAAGCTACGCCATCCAACTGCAGGGTGGAAACTCCCGGCTTAGCAATCTCTTTTAGTTTTAAAAGAACTCCTGCTACAACATCACCTGCTTTACGCATTATGTCAATTTCTCTTGGACTGCGAAGCGTTATAGCCATTTAATTCCGTATCTCGTTAAGTGTTCCGATACATTTTCCATCGCTTCACGTCTTGACAAGTGCGTCCAACTTCTCAAATATCGAATCCCTTACTTCATCCGGGCTTCTATCTGCATCAAAGTCATAAACAGTACCGTTTTTTCTATAGTAATCCACCAGCGGTTCTGTCTGCTGATGGTATGTTTTAAGACGATTAATCACCACTTCAGGGCTGTCATCAGGCCTTTGAGCAAGTTTAATGCCGTCATTATCGCATATATCTTCGGTCGTTGGCTTCAAGTGTTCAATATGATAGATTGCCCCACACTTAGGACAACTTCTCCTGCCCGTTATACGCTTTGCTACTGTGTCGTCATCTACCTGGAGGTTCAAAACATAATCTATCGTCATCTCGTTGTCAGTCAATGACTTATCAAGCTCAACCGTCTGGTTGACGGTTCTTGGAAAACCATCCAGTAAGAAACCTGCAGAAGGGGCATCTTTTATCGCCTTGGTCATCATCTCAATTATTATTTCATCAGGCACAAGGCCGCCCGAATCCATATAACTTTGGGCTTTTTGCCCTAATTCGGTACCTGCGGCCCGTTCCTGCCGTAAAATATCACCACTGGATAAATGAAGGAGACCATATTGGACAACAATGTTCTTACACTGCGTTCCCTTACCTGCACCCGGTGCTCCCAACAAAACTATTCTCATCCCATTGCTCCTTTTATCCTGCCGGCTCCACTGAAACCATCATAGCTGCGCATCAAAAGATTCGCTTCGATTTTCTGAACCAGATCCAGCGAGACACTAACAACTATCAATAAACCGGTTCCACCGAGGAACGTCGCCACACGCCAGTCAATTCCCAATAATATTGAAATCAGCGACGGCACAACGGCAATTATAGCCAAAAATGAAGCTCCGAAATACGTAATTCTTGTCATTACCGTTTCCAGGTAATCAGCGGTCCTGCGTCCCGGACGAAGCCCGGGAATGAAGCTTCCCGAATCCCGCAGGTTCTTAGCCATCTCCTTGGGCTGAAATTGTACTGTTACCCAAAAATAAGCAAACAAAAATATCAACAGCATATATAGAACATTATAGGTATAAGAACTTGGCCCGAGAGCATCCTTAATAGTCAGCACAACGGCCGAATTAGCAAGACTTGGAATTCTCAACAACTGCTCGATTATAATTGGTGGAAACATCATAAAGCTCGATGCGAAAATTATGGGCATCACACCACCGTGATTGACACGAAGCGGCAAATAATGCCTCTGCCCGCCATACATCCGGCGACCTCGCATCTGCTTTGCCTGCTGAATCGGTATTCGGCGCTGGCCCTGAGTTATCAGTATCGCACCGGCTACAACAAACACAAATGCCGCTATCAGGAACAATATCTTCGCCGGGCCTACAGTGCCTGGTGCTGCGCCGAGTTTAAAGTCAACATTCTGCCAAAGCGTCCAGATTGCCCAGGGCATTCTGGAGACAATACCGGCCATAATTATCAAACTAATACCGTTGCCTATTCCGTATTCATCTATCTGCTCGCCAAGCCACATCAAAAAGACAGTACCGGCCGTCATACCTACAATGCCCATTATCATTGCCTGACGATACATGCCAGCATAGGTTAATCCCTGCCCACCTAACAACTTCATAAACATTATCGACTGAACAATACATATCAGCACAGTTAAATAGCGGGTGTACTCCTGTATTTTTTTGTGGCCTGTTTGCCCTTCCTGTCGCAGCTTCTTCAAAGCAGGAACAACCTCACCCAACAGCATAAGAATAATCGATGAGGTAATATAAGGCATAATCCCAAGGCCAAACAAGCTGCTCTTATCCAGCCTTCCTCCGGTAAACATCTGCATGTATTCGGCAGCTCTGCCCAGGGGACTCTCCGTGTCTCTTGAACCGGCAATTTTAGCTATAGATACCGGGTTAAAGCCGGGTACGGGGATATGAAATCCGACCTTGTATATTATCAGCAGCGCCAGAGTAAAAAGAATCTTATTGCGCAGATCAGGAATCCTAAATATGTTAATTACCGTTCCAAGCATAATTTCCTGTCCATTATTCTGTTTCCACTTCGTGGGAAGCGAATACACCGGTTTTCTATTTCCTTCCGCATGATAGAACATGCGGACAACAATCAAATAATTTTTGCTGAGCCGCCGGAAGCCACAATCTTGTGCTCTGCCGACTTGCTGAATTTGTGAGCTGTAACCTGCAGCTTCTTTGTAAGATCTCCCATGCCGAGAATTTTGATTTTGCTTTTGGTGCTGTTAATCAGTCCGACGCTGGATAATTGCTCTACGCCAACTTCAGCACCATCGGCAAATCGTTCCAGTTGTGAGATATTAACGATTTCGCAGCGTACCGCAAAATCATAATTATTAAAACCTCGTTTAGGCAGTCGTCTGAACAAAGGCATCTGGCCACCTTCAAGAAGCGTAATAGAAGTCGAGCCCGCCCTACTGCCGGCACCTTTGTGTCCTCGGCCACAGGTTTTTCCGTGACCACTACCCGAACCCCTGCCGACACGCCTACGACGCTTATGCTTACCCACAAGAGATGTTATTTCATGATTCAACATTATAAATCACCCGATCGTTAATCAGCAACCATTAAACATTAATTGCAACACCACGAAGAGATTCAATCAATTCCTTGCTGCGTAATTTCAGCAATCCGTCAAGTGTAGCTTTGACCACATTTTTGGCAGAAGTGCTTCCGTAAACTTTTGTTAGAACATCCTGTACGCCGGCATATTCGAGCACTGCTCGAGCACTGGAACCCGCGATAACCCCGGTACCGGGACTGGCCGGGACCAAGACAACTTTTGTGGCCCTGTATTTGCCGTTTACTGCGTGTGGGATTGTCCGGTTAAGCAAAGATATCTTATGCAAAGATTTTTTGGCGTCTTTTATACTTTTCTCGACCGCCTGCGGAACCTCATTAGCCTTGCCATAACCGACACCGACAGTGCCTGCCCTGTCACCAATCACAACTAACGCGGCAAAACTAAATCGCCTACCGCCCTTCACCACTTTGGCGCAGCGAAACACCTTTACAACCGTATCTTCCAACGGTTTTTCTTCCTGACCCGAAAGTTTAACTGGTTCTACTGCCAATTTATTCTCCAAACATTTTCGTGTTGACTATGTTGTTAAAAAACCAACCCGGCTTTTCTTGCCCCTTCGGCAAGTGCCTTGACTCTGCCATGAAACTTATATCGATTTCTATCAAAACGAACGCACTTAATACCAACACCAAGTGCTTGTTTAGCAACCGATTCACCTATTACCCTGGCAGCTTTTTTATTACCGGCATTGGGCATTTTATCCTGCATACCCTTTGTCTTTGTACTTGCCGAAGCAAGTGTCGCTCCGGCAACGTCATCTATAATCTGAGCGTAAATATGCCTGTTTGAGCGAAAAACCAACAACCGAGGTCTGTCCGGCGTCCCAAAGACTTTCTTCCTCACATGATATTTACGCCTTAGTGCTGCTTTTTTTAAACTGTTCGTTTTCATTAAACTAAATCCCAATTATGCCGATCCGGTAGCAAATGCCTTACCAGCCTTACGTCGTACATGTTCGTCGGCATAGCGGATACCTTTTCCTTTATAGGGTTCCGGCGGCCTTATCTTTCTAATATCTGCGGCGAATTGTCCCAGCAGACATTTGTCCGTTCCCGAAAGCGTAAACCTTGCAGGCACATCATTACCCCTTGTTGCACCGACATCGATATTAACCTTTACACCCTTCGGTATTACCAACTCTACAGAATGGCAAAAACCTATCTGAAAAGTCAGCTTTCCGCCCTGCTCTTTTATATTATAACCAGTGCCGAATATTTGCATTTGCTTCTCAAAACCTTTACTGACACCAGTAATCATATTAGCAATCAAAGCGCGCATAGTGCCATGTAACTGCCTGTTCTGGCGGTCCTTTGGACGCTTATTTTCGACTAATATTTCCCCCCCGGCATCGTCAATTTTAACCTTTATCCGAGGATGACAGTCCATCTGGAGCTCGCCAAGAGAGCCTTCGACCTTGACACATCGGCCTTTCAGCTCAACCTTTACGCCTTCAGGAATACTAATAGATTTATTTCCAATACGACTCATTAGCTTACCGTACAAAGTATTTCGCCGCCGACTTTAGCTTCGCGGCAGTTTCCGTCACTCATTACACCTTTACTTGTCGAAACAATTGCTATACCCATGCCAGCTAAAACGCGCGGCAATTTGTCAACTGACGAATATATTCTTCGACCAGGCCTGCTCGTTCTGGCTATTTCGATGATAATAGAATTGCCGTCCTGGTCATACTTTAACATAACCCTCAGTATTCCCTGCTGGCCGTCGTCGATTCGGTCGAAATCCTCGATGTAACCTTCCTTCTTCAAAACAGCCGCTATACCTTCACAAATATTTGATGCCTTTATATTGACCTGCTTTTTGTTTATTCGCGATGCATTGCGAATTCTCGTCAACATATCAGCTATTGGATCACTTAGACTCATAATTTCGTGCCTCAAGCTCTGGGGCTTTTCGTGATTATATTCACGATTTTACCAACTGGCTTTTCTAACTCCCGGTATTTTTCCTTCATTCGCTAACGTTCTAAAGCAAATCCGGCAAACCTTAAACTTGCGATAGACTGCTCTGGACCTGCCACAAAGCTGACAACGCGTATATTGTCTGACGCGAAATTTTTGTTTTTGTTCTGCCTTGATTTCAAGTGCTTTAGTTGACATTCATACGCTCCAATTTCTCGTTTCCGAGCTTAAGCTTTATTCTTCATTTACTGCCGTTAACCCTTTGAACGGCATACCAAAGAGCTGAAGCAGTTTCCTTGCTTCATCGTCGCTCCGTGCCGTAGTTACAAAAGTTATGTTCATACCCTGCTGAAATTCCACTTTTACCGGATTGATTTCAGGAAATACACTCTGTTCACCCAAGCCCATCGAGTAATTTCCTCTGCCGTCAAAACTCTCGGCATTAAGCCCCCGAAAGTCTCGTACCCGTGGTATTGCAAGACTAATGAGTCTGTCCATAAATTCATACATTCTCACGCCGCGGACTGTAACCTTCAAACCGGTTTCCTGACCTTCACGAACTTTAAAGTTCGAAACACTCTTTTTCGCCTTACAGACCAATGGCAATTGGCCGGTTATCATCATTAAATCCTTTTTGGCTAATTCAATGAATTTCTTATCCTGCACCGCCCTGCCAACGCCCATAGAGATAACAACTTTTGTCATCTGCGGTACAGCCATAGGATTCTTGTAGCTGAATTCTTTTGTCAGCTCCGGAACTATTTTTGACTTATATAAATCTTTTAAACGCGCCATACTGTATCTCATAAAACGGTTAACCGGCAACTTAAACACCAATTAACAATTAATAAATTACTTTTTAGTTTTCCTGATAACACCGATTTCATTACCATCGGTAGTAAGGCGTTTTTTACCGCCATCCTCACTTACCTGAAAACGTACTCTGCTGCCTTTCGAGCTTTTCATATTCACCGGCAAAACATTACTTATATGTATCGGCTGCTCAACATTGATTCGGCCTCCCTGTGGATTTTTCCGCGAAGGCTTTACATGTTTTTTTGCTATGTTATGACCTTGAACCACTACGCGATGCTTGTCAAGTATCACACGGAGAATCCTCCCGGTAGCACCTTTGTGGTCACCGGCTATTATCTCGACTAAATCACCTTTTTTTATATGCGAAGCCATAAACACCCAAATTACAATTCAATATTCTTTATACTACCTCGCTTGCCAGCGAGATAATCTTCATATAATTTTTTTCGCGAAGCTCGCGAGCCACCGCGCCGAATATTCTTGTTCCTATCGGATTGCCATCACCGTCAATCATCACTGCGGCATTGCTGTCAAATCTTACATAGCTGCCATCCTTGCGTTTCACAGGGCTCTTAGTGCGAATAATAAGACACTTATGCACTTTCTTATCATCCAACTGACAATTGGGAAGCGACTTTTTTATCGCAACACAAACAATATCTCCAACGCCTGCGCACGGACGGGTCTTTCTACCCCGAGATCCGCCTCTTCCGAGAACCTTTATACACAACGCCGACTTGACACCTGAATTGTCGGCTATATCCAACATTGTTTCCTGCTGAACCATTATCTTTTATCCCAACTCAAACTTTAACTGCTCTCTGGACAACCTTGACAAGCCGCCAACTCTTGGTCTTGCTGCGAGGACTGCACTGAGTGATTTCAACCACATCGCCAACACCACTGTTATTGTGTTCGTCGTGAACACCAATTTTCGTCCTGCGCTTGATGTATTTGCCGTACTTTGGATGCTTGACTTTGAAGTCAATGACTACCTTGACGCTCTTGTCGCCACTGTTGCTTACCACCACGCCGGTTAATGTTTTTAATTTTTGTTCCTGCATCTTTGCTTTCCGACTCATCAATCGTCTGCGGGTAAAACGTTACTTTTTTCCCGCATTATTGTTTTAATTCTTGCGATATCACGCTTGACATTAATAACGGCTTTGGAGTTCTCCAGCTTTTCCGTAACCGCCTGTGAGCGCAGATCAAACAAATGCCTTTCAAGCTCTTCAAGCTTGTGTTCGAGCTCATCCTGACTCATCTCTCTGTAATGCTGCGCTTTCATTCGAAGAGTTCCTTTACAATGAATGTCTTCGTTTAATAAATCTACACCTAATCGGCATTTTATGAGCAACCCTGAGCAGCGCCTCTTTTGCAACATCCTCAGCTACTCCGCCGATCTCAAAACAAACCTGTCCGGGCCTGACTCTTGCAACCCAGAACTCCGGCTCACCTTTACCTTTACCCATTCGAGTTTCGAGCGGCTTGGAACTCACCGGCTTATGCGGGAATATTCTGATATATACCTTGCCTTCGCGATGCAAAAAGTGAGTTGCTGCTACTCGGCCGGCCTCAATGTGTCTTGCCGTTATCCAGCTCATTTCCAAAACCTGTAAACCGTATTCACCGAACGCAACAAAATTGCTTCTCGAGGCATTGCCCTTCATTTTGCCGCGTTGGCTTTTACGATATTTAACTCTTTTCGGCATCATTGCCATTTTTATTTACCCTTGCAAAACTCGTATTTAAGATATCACTATTTTATCAACAAAACAGCTTTTCAGCTTTCTTTTGCTTCACCTGGCTCTGCCTTTGTCGGCTCTGCAGGCGGCACATTCGGTGCAGCAGCAACAGGTGCGGCAACTGCTCTGCTACTTCTCTTAGGAGCCTCTTTAGGTCTCCCGCCGCCTCTTGATGAGGGACCCGTACGTCTTGGTGGACGGCGCCGATGCTGGATCGGAACAATTTCTTCGCCGAATTTGCCTTTATAAATCCAAACTTTTATACCAATAGCTCCGTATGTTGTTCTTGACGTTGCGATAGCATAATCTACGTTGGCGTCCAACGTATGCAACGGGATACTGCCAAGCTTCTGAGTTTCCTTTCGGGACATCTCAGAACCGCCCAGCCGACCCGAGCAAATAATCTTAACTCCTTTAGCACCACATTGCATTGCATTTTCACAATATTGTTTCATCGTACGCCTGAAGGAAGCCCGCTTGCCTAACTGCTCAGCAATCGCCTCAGCAACCAAAGTAGAGTTAAGGTCAGGGTCTTTTATCTCGATGACGTTGACACTTATCTTCCTGCCTGTCAGGTCTTCAAGCTCTTCACGCAGCTTATCGACTTCACCGCCCCTTGGGCCAATGACCACGCCGGGCCGAGCGCTGTGCAGTGTTACTTTCACTTCGTTGCGCGTCCGAATTATTTCGGTCTTTGCAACCGCACCTTTGGGCATGCGACGGTTAAATCTATTGTCAACATACCGGCGAATCTTCTGGTCCTCGACAAGATAATCCCCGTAATTGGCCTTTGTAGCAAACCACGTACTCTGCCAACCAAGTGTTATTCCTGTCCTAAATCCTATTGGCGATACTTTCTGGCCCATAATTCGTATCTCGTATTTCGTTTATGCTTGTGTTACTGTTATATGTATATGACAAGCTTTCTTGTGAATAGGATGCGCTCTGCCTCTGTCTTTTGGTATCCATCTTTTTGTACCGATCCGAATTCCCGCATCATCGCACCGGGCAGAGCATACATAAAGTTTTTCAACATCAACCTGCCGCTCGTCGGCATCCGCTACAGCGCTTCTCAAAACCTTATCAATCATCGTTGCAGCACGTTTTCTCGTGAACTTCAGGATATCCATTGCGTCCTGAACACTCCGACCGACTATCAATTGAGTAACCAAACGGGCTTTGCGAGCTGACATCGGTGCATATCGATAAGACGAACGCCAGTTAGCAATATCATTTACCTCGACAGACAAGGCACTCGCCAGGCGACTAATATCATCCGCACGCGGTTCCGGTTTGAACAGACCTTTTTGCCAGTTCTTAATAGCTGCAACCGCTTGCTTTTTATTAAGCCTGGCTCCGGTAAGTCTATCGGCCATCTGCCCGATATCCATCTGTCGTTCCCGGCAACATTCTTTTAACTTCTCAGCACTTAGCATAATTATCTCAAATCTGTCTTTACGAGCAGCGCTTCACGCATATTACTTTATCTTCTTACTCGAATGTCCCTTAAACGTCCGTGTGGGCGAAAATTCACCTAACTTATGCCCTACCATATCTTCGGTAACAAATACTTTATGAAACATCTTGCCATTGTGAACCATAAACGTAAAACCGACGAACTCCGGGACAATAGTACATCTTCTTGCCCAGGTCTTTATCGGCTCGCGAGAACCGGCATCAATTTGCTTATTGACCTTGCCAAACAGCTTGTCGTCAACGTATGGTCCTTTTTTAAGAGATCTTCCCATTTCTCGTATCTCACATGGCGTGCGTTTTTCGCACGACTAAATCATATATTCAGTTGTTTCTGTCGTTTACTTTTACGCCTGCGAATTATCCTCTTGTTACTTGGATTCCGCGGATTTCTGGTTTTCCCACCCTTTGCAAGCACACCGGTAGGCGAACAGGGATGGCGTCCGCCATTTGCTCTGCCTTCTCCACCACCCATCGGATGAGAGACCGGATTCATCGCTTTTCCCCTTACATGCGGCTTGATACCCATATGCCGCTTACGTCCGGCTTTGCCAATGCGTACATTCTGGTGGTCGGGATTGCTAACCCGGCCGATTGTTGCCCGGCATTCCTTACGAATCATCCGCATCTCACCACTTGGCAAAATGATGCTAACCCAGTTACCTTCTTTTGCCACAATCTTTGCGGCGTTTCCGGCGCCTCTGACAAGCTTTCCACCCTGGCCGGCTATCATTTCGATATTATGAATCTCCATACTGGCAGGAATAGCAGACATAGGCATCGTATTACCAATCTTAGGCTCACAAACCTGTCCGCTTTCCACCTTGTCTCCGGCCTTTATACCAAGTGGAGCTAATATATACCTCTTTTCGCCGTCGGCGTAGTGAAGCAGGGAAATAAAACAATTCCTGTTGGGGTCGTATTCAATTGTCGCCACTTTTGCCGGGATGCCGTCCTTCTTACGTTTGAAATCGATTATTCGGTAAATCTTTCTTGCACCACCGCCCCGAAAACGAGTGGTGGTAACACCATAATGATTTCTCCCACCGCTCTTTTTGATACGCTTGCAAAGTGACTTCTCAGGCTTGTCGGTGGTCAATTCGGCATAATCGTTGACCGAACTGTTTCTTCGACCGGCACTTGTTGGTTTATAAATTCGAATACCCATAATTCGTATCTCGTATTTAGAACAAATCTATATGAAATTCAGGGTCCAGAAATACAATAGCCTTTTTCCAGCTTGATGTCTCTCCAGTCGCCCTGCCTCTGCGACGTTGCTTGCCTTTGCGGTTGGCCGTCCTTACCTTTTGGACCTTGACATTATATATTCTTTCAACAGCATTTTTTATCTGCGTCTTATTGGCTCTTTTATTTACTTGAAAAGAATATGCACTTTTTGTATTTGCAAAGTGCATCCCCTGTTCTGTAATCAAAGGCCGAATTATTACGTTATAATCATCCACACTAATACCCGTTAATTATCGCTTGCCTGCTCTCGGTTCAAAACATCTAAAAACGCTTCCTTTGTAAACAGCATTTTGCGATGACAGCAAATATCACCAGCGTTCAATTCACTTACACGCAAAACATCTACCTTTGGAATATTATTAGCCGATTTGTAAAGATTTACGTTTTCAGAGCTAACCGTTACCAGACAACTGCGATCAATTTTCAAGTTGCCCAGAATACCTGCAAAATCTTTTGTTTTTGGTTTATCGAAATTTAGACCATCAACAAGCACGACATCGCTTTTCAAAAGCTTTGCCAATATCGCTGAGTCCCTGGCTAATCTTCTTTGCTTTTTCGGCATGCTTTTGCTGAAATCCCTTTTAGTTTTGGCAAAGGTAACGCCACCACCTTTACGTTTACCGGTTCTGATATTACCAACCCGGGCATTTCCAGTCCCCTTTTGCCGAAAGAGCTTTTTAGTCGAACCAGACACCATACTTCTGCTCTTGGTGGCGGCAGTCCCCACACGCTTGTTCGCATGATACATAACAATGGCTTGCTTAAGCAGAGAGTATCTGACCGATCCGCCAAAAACCGCCACATCAACTTTCAAGATTTCGACTTCCTGACCATCTGTGTTGTAAACCGCCAATTTAATCATTTTTCCAGGTATTCCATTCTCCCACTATTTAGTCTTTTTTTGCACTTCGTACAATGCAATAACCACCGGCCGGGCCAGGCACAGAACCCTTGATTATTAGCAAGTTCTTCTCTTCGTCCACTTCTAGCAACTTGTGGTTCTTCATAGTTACACGACAGTTGCCCATATGCCCTGCCATTTTCTTCCCTTTTTTAGGGCCTGCACCGTGACCTGCGTCACTACAGTAACTCGCTATCGAGCCGGGCGCTCTGTGTTTTCTTTCCGTGCCGTGCGAGGCCGGGAACCCACCGAAACCGTGCCGCTTCATTACTCCGGCAAAGCCTTTACCCTTGCTGGTGCCTACAACATCGACGTATTTCTCTTCCGCAAAAACTGAAACCGTCACAGCATTTCCAACTTCGTACTGCTGTTCGGCGCCTTCGTCCAAACGCATTTCTTTGATGAACTTCTTTGGGGTTGTGTTGGCTTTTTTGGCATGCCCGATTTGCGGATGCTTCCTGCGGGCGGGCTTTATCTCATCGTAACCCAATTGAACAGCATTGTAGCCGTCAGTTTCAGTCGTTTTTACCTGCATAACCTGACAGGGACCGGCCTGTATGACCGTAACCGGCACTAAGTTACCCAAATCGTTATATATCTGGGTCATTCCAACTTTTTTTCCTAACAACATTGTCATTTCTTTGTATCTCGTATCTGGTGATTCGCTTGGAAGTATCAGGCTTTTATCCTTACAAAAACTCCCGCCGGTACTACAAGGCGGTTCAACACTTCAACCGTTCGAGCGTTGGCTTCGTGAATATCAATCAGGCGTTTATGAGTCCTCAGTTCGAACTGTTCACGCGATTTCTTGTCGATGTGCGGACTTCGCAAAACAGTATATCTTTCAATACGCGTCGGCAGAGGCACGGGACCACTAACACGAGCATTGGTCTTACGAGCGTGCTCCACTATTTCCTTGGCGGATGCATCAAGAGCCCTGTGGTCGTAAGACTCCATCTTAATTCTTATTCTTTCAGTGTCAGCTGCCATAAAGTTCCCTTACTCAAGCCGCTAAAGGCTTGAAGTATTTCAACTTATACTACAAAAAAAACATAAAACCCAATTTTAGACTATATTACTTCTGCTATCAGCCAAACGTAATTTGTTTGATTTCTGGCAGGAAAAGCCTTTATATCGATTATTGATTACTCAAATGTTATTTTCGCTTTAGTCTTTCAATAATCAACTACCAAATTCGCCTTCCTTAAGAGTTTGGGTTCGGGTTGTAACTACTACCCATTCAAAGCCATACACAAGCTTTTGGAATACCCCTGATTCTAAACAGAGTCATAAATCATCCATGACCACAATTTTTTAGATATGCCACAGCCCAACTAAGGTTTTCGCAAAGCCGTCCTTGGCTCTGCTCGCTACGGCTGAAAACATTGGAAGCTAACACATAAAACAATAGCTGTC
Organism: Planctomycetota bacterium; assembly: GCA_019456195.1. Taxonomy (GTDB): domain Bacteria; phylum Planctomycetota; class Phycisphaerae; order Sedimentisphaerales; family Anaerobacaceae; genus NIOZ-UU13. Next base: position 23,968 of record VRUK01000069.1, read on the forward strand.
AACAAAATGTCGATAAAAATATATAAAATTTAAAATATTTTACACTTTCTTAAAAAATGATTTGCTTGGCAATCTGTTCGGGGACCTTCTCATAGCTCAACGGCTCCATCGTAAAGTTCCCCCTGCCCGCTGTTACACTTCTAATATCGCTGGAATATCCAAATAATTCAACCAGCGGTGCCTTCGCATCAATTACCTGCATATTTCCATGCACATGACAATCGGTAATTAGTCCCCTTTTTGAAAGCAAGTTACCCTGAACAGCTCCAAAATTAACCTGCGGTACTATTACTTGAAGTCTCATAACCGGCTCAAGTAATACCGGGTTCGCCTCTTTTATCGCCTTCCCGAGAGCAATTGCGGCTGCCTGCTCAAAAGCAAGACCCGAGGAATCCACAGAATGGAAAGATCCATCAATTAGCGTAACTTTAATTCCCACAATAGGATAGCCCGACAATACACCGCTGCTTAATGCATCCTTGCACCCACTTTTAACGTCAGGAATGTATTCTCTTGGTACGGCATCGCCGGGGGCCTCATTTTGAAATTCATAATCACGGCTCCAATGGCCGTCATCTGTTAAAAGTGGCTCGACTTTCAAAACAACGTGCCCATATTGGCCATGCCCACCTGTCTGGCGGACAAACTTGCCTTCAGCCTGTGCTGTTTTAGTAATAGCCTCCTTGTAGGCCACTCGGGGTTTGCCTACCCTGACGTCCACTCCTTTGTCCCTTATCAGTTTATGCTGAAGTATCTCCAGGTGTAATTCACCCATTCCACTGATTATTGTCTGGCCCGTTTCACTGTCTGTTTTGCATTCAAAAGTCGGATCCTCACGCTTTAAGTCGGCCAGGGCATCAGCCAGTTTTGCCTTTTCTGCAGTCGTTCTTGGCTCTATCGACATATTAATAACCGTTTGTGGAAATGTAATACTCGGAAGAGAAACCGGTTTCTTGGGGTCACAAATCGTATCGCCTGTAAGTGTCTGCTTCAGTCCAACAACTGCGACAATATCGCCTGCACTGGCTGAATCCAAAATTTTTCGTTCAGCGGCGTGCATTTCAAATATTCTGGTAATATTCTCCCGACGATTACGATTTGTATTCAAAACTCTGCTGCTTGATTTTAATTTGCCCTGATAGATCCTTAGAAAATACAAATCACCATGTGAATCACTGGTAATCTTAAACGCCAGCGCAACCAGACTGCCATTGGGGTCGCATTTAATAGTTATTTTTTTATCTTCATCATTCGGTTTGTATCCGGTTAAAACCGGTTTATCCAGGGGGGAAGGCAAATATGCCAGAACGCCGTCAAGCAGTCTTTGCACACCAATATACTTCAAGGCAGAGCCAACAAATACCGGATGAAGCTTGTTGCTCAGGGTTCCTTTTCTAATTGCCCTGTTAATCATCGTAATATCGGCCGGCTTATCGTGAACATAACAGTCCATCAACTCGTCATCAAATTCGGCTGCAAGCTCAATCATCTGTTTTCTTTCCCGCTGAGCAGTCTGTTTAAACTCATCAGGAATTTCCATTTCTTCGAAAGTCGCACCCATCTTTTCAGCTTTATAGAAAACCGCCTGCATCTTTAACAGGTCTATCACGCCGGCAAAAGTGTCCTCGGCGCCAATCGGAATCTGCAGCAAAATCGGATTCGCAAGGAGCTTATCTCGAATACTGTTAATCGTCATCTCGAAATCGGCGCCAACTTTGTCCATCTTATTTACAAAGCAAAAACAAGGCAGATCGTATTTTTGCCCCTGCCTCCAGACGGTTTCACTCTGGGCCTGAACGCCTTCACTGCCGTCAAAGACAGCTATAGCGCCGTCGAGAACACGTAACGACCTTTCGACTTCAGCAGTAAAGTCAATATGGCCCGGTGTATCGATAAGATTGATTTCATAATCCTTCCATGGGCATTTCGTCGCCGCTGAAGTGATAGTAATACCTCTTTTTTGCTCTTCTTCCATAAAGTCCATAACGGCAGTACCATCATGGACCTCTCCCATTTTGTAGGTTTTGCCCGCATAGAAAAGAATACGCTCGGTAACCGTTGTTTTACCGGCATCGATATGGGCCATAATCCCGATATTCCGCAGTTTTTCCAAATTGCTCGACATAATTAATATTTCGTCTTTCTTGAGCCGTAACTCGAGCGGTGTATAAAAAAACTGCCACGGTTATTTTCATAAAATTCCGTGGCAGTTACAAGCTAAGGTTGTTACCAGGCAAAGTGGGCAAAGGCCTTATTCGCCTCGGCCATTCTGTGAATATTCTCCCGGGTGGTCATTGCCGTACCATGTTCTTTATATGCATCTATTAATTCAGCAGCCAGTCGCTCGCACATAGGTTTGCCCTTTTTGCCTCTGGCCGAAGCCAATATCCACCTGAACGCAAGCGATTGCTGGCGTTTGGAGCTTACCTGCATCGGAACCTGATAACTGGCTCCGCCAATACGTTTGCTGCGAACTTCGAGTAACGGCTTTACATTGTTTATCGCTTTCTCAAATACCTCAAGAACCTCAACATCCTTGACATCTTTACCGATGATATCCATAGCATCATAAAATACCTGCTGCGCCGTGCTTTTTTTGCCGTCCAACATCAAACAGTTCACAAACTTGGAGACCAGCTTGCTGTTATATTTCGCATCCGGTTTTAATTGTTGACTTGAAGCCGTAAACTTTTTAGACATTACTTTTCCTTAATATTGTTAACTTATAATTACTTATATATTTAACCAGCTCACTTCGCCTTTTTTGCACCATATTTACTTCTGCCTTGTTTTCGATTAGCCACGCCGGCACAGTCAAGAACACCACGAACGATATGATACCGCACACCCGGCAGGTCTCTGACTCGGCCGCCGCGAACCACAACCGTGCTGTGCTCCTGAAGATTGTGGTCAATACCCGGTATATAAGCGGTAACTTCCTTGCCGTTGGTAAGACGAACACGAGCGATTTTTCGCAAAGCCGAGTTCGGTTTCTTGGGCGTTTGTGTCCTTACAATCAGGCACACACCTTTTTTCTGCGGACAACCCTTGATATCAGATACTCGTTTATGGCCCTTCGATTTCGACCGAGGATTTCTAACTAACTGATTTATAGTTGGCATAATACTTGTATGGCCTTTCGTGTTTTCATTATCGAAACTAATTGATTCCCAGTGCTTCCCTGACGGCGGCATCGGCCTTCGCTTCGGCCTCTTTGGCTTCCTTGATTTCCTTGGCCTCTTCAAATTCCTTCGGCAGCGGAACTTCCACAAGGTGCTTAACCTTTATATTCAAATACGGCTTGAAAGCCGTACCGGCCGGTATCAGGTGACCGAGTATTACATTTTCCTTCAATCCATGAAGCTCATCCACTTTACCAGCCAAAGAAGCCTCTGTCAAGACTTTAGTTGTTTCCTGGAAACTGGCCGCGGCGATAAAGCTCTCAGACCACAGTGAAGCCTTCGTAATCCCCAAAAGCAACGTCTTGGCGGTCGCAGGCTTTGGTTTCCTTCCCGTGGCCCCGGCACCTCCAATCAATTCAACCTTTTCGTTAATAGCGGCCAATTCCTTTTTATCGACAACCTGACCGACAACTAAATCAGACGCATCCCCAGCGTTAGTAATTTTGATACTGCTGGTTAATTTTTCATTCGCTCTTCTGAACACGAATTTATCAACAACCTCGCCCGGTAAAAACGAACTGTCACCCACAGACTCAATCTCGACTTTGCGCATCATTTGAGAGCAGATAATTTCAATGTGTTTGTCGTTAATATTGACATTTTGTGAACGATAAACATTTTGAATCTCTATAGTCAAATACCTTTGCAGCGCCTCTTCGCCTTTTATCCGCAGAATATCATGCGGCACAAGCGGGCCGTCTGTCAGGGAATCTCCTGCTTCGGCTAAATCACCGGTGTGAACATTAAGGTGTCTGTCACGTGGGACGTGGTGCTCTTTTTCCATTCCGGATTCGGAACGTATTATAATCGTCATTTTACCCTTGCGCTTATCACTTCGCAACTCAACCCGACCGCTGATCTCAGCCATTGCGGCGGGATCCTTGGGTTTGCGCGCCTCAAATACTTCGGTAACTCTGGGCAAACCACCTGTGATGTCCTGGGTACCGCCGGAAGCTCTGGGCTGATGGGCAAGCAGCTGACCCGCCTGAACACCCTGACCCTCATCAACCTCGATTCTGGCCCCAGCAGGCAGATAATGAACGTCGAGTATCTTGCCATCCTTGTCTTCGATAATGATTTGCGGATGCTTATCGCCTTTATGCTCGATTACGATGGGTCTGCCAACCTGGCCTTTTCGCTCTTCCTCAATTCCAATCGTCTCGCCTTCGATAACATCAACAAACCGTATAAGCCCGGGCACCTCTGCCAATATTGGTGTACGGTGCGGGTCCCATTGGAATAACACAGATCCGGCTTTAACTTTCTGGCCGTCATCCACTAAAACAATGGCGCCATAAGGCACTTTGAATCGGTCCAATTCCCTGTCTTTTGCATCAAGAATAGCTATTTCGCCGTTACGTTTCAGCGCGACTATCTCCACTTTACTACTGCTTCGCTTGATGGAAACAGCATTGATATCACGATACTGCACACTTCCTGTGTGCGTGGCTTTCTGCTCGCGTTCAAGAATAGCTCTTTCGGCGACACCACCGGTATGGAATGTTCGAAGTGTCAACTGCGTACCCGGTTCCCCGATAGACTGTGCCGCAATGATGCCGGCAGCCGAACCTTCTTCAATCAATTTCCCCGTACTCATATCCCATCCGTAACACTTTGCACAAACACCAAACGGACTGTCGCAGGTCAGGGTGCTCCTGATTCTGATGGCATCAAGCCCCAAAGCTTCAATCTTTGCCGCCGCTTCATGGTTGATAACCTCATTCTCCTTGACAATCATTTCATCCATAATCGGGTTACGAATATTATCTCTTGCTGTTCTACCGATAATAAGCTGTGAAAGAGGCACCTCAACCTGATCGCCCCTGCTGACTATGCCTTTGGTAATTCCCTGGAGCGTCTGGCAGTCTCTTTCAATTACAATCATATTCTGGGCAACATCGATAAGCTTCCTGGTAAGATATCCTGAATTAGCTGTTTTTAGTGCCGTATCGGCAAGTCCCTTACGTGCCCCGTGTGTTGAACTGAAATACTCAAGGACTGTCATTCCCTCTCTGAAGTTTGCCTTAATCGGCGTTTCGATAATTTCGCCGCTGGGCTTTGCCATTAGCGCTCTCATTCCCGCTAACTGCTGAATCTGATCTACACTTCCTCTTGCACCCGAATCACTCATGAGAAAGATGGGATTTAGGTAGGGCTTTCCGTCCTCAGTAGTATCATCTTTAAGCCCTTTCATCATTTCGTTCGTTACAGCGACTCTGGCGTTTGTCCAGGCATCGACAACCTGATTATACCTTTCTCCCTCAGTCAAAACTCCGTTATCGTAGTTCTTACGTATTTTGGCTACTTTCTTTTCGGTTTGTTCGATAATCTGTGCCTTCTTCTTCGGTATTTTGATGTCCGTAATACCAAAGCTTAATCCGGCAAGAGTAGCATGTTTGAAACCCAAATCTTTTATTTTATCAAGCAGGTCCACCGTCTCGGCCGAGCCCGTGTATTTAAAACAGTCACTAATAACGAGGCTCAATATCTTTTGAGACATCGTCATATTGTAAAACGGCATTCCCTCCGGAAGCATATCGTTGAATATGCATCTTCCAGCAGTTGTTTCAAGAATATCAGAATCCTCCGATTCGGATTCTCCAACTACTTTGATGTCATTTAAGCGGACTTTAATTCTATTGTGCAAACCAATTTTACCTACTTCCATGGCCATAATGGCCTCGAAAGTATCCCGGAACAACCTAAACTCTTTTTTCCCGGAAACATCACGATGTTCTGCATACGTCAAATAATAATTTCCCATCACCATATCCTGTGAAGGCCCGACCATCGGCGAACCATTGGCAGGTGAAAATATATTGGAGGTGGTCATCATTAAAATATGCGTCTCAGCCTGTGCTTCGATACTTAACGGTAAATGCACCGCCATCTGGTCGCCATCGAAGTCAGCATTGAATCCTCTGCAGGCCAGCGGATGCAGCATAATCGCGTTACCTTCAACAAGTACCGGCTCAAAGGCCTGAACACCCATTCTATGGAGTGTAGGTGCACGGTTAAGCAACACCGGATGCTGATGAATAACCTCTTCGAGTATGTCCCAGACCTGCTCATCACGACGCTCAATCATTCTCTTGGCGCTCTTAATCGTATCTGCCAGGCCACGCTGTTTCAGCTTGCGAATAATAAAAGGCTGATACAGCTCAAGAGCTATTTTCTTCGGTAATCCGCATTGATATAGTTTCAAATTAGGACCAACGACAATTACCGAACGGGCCGAATAATCCACACGCTTACCAAGCAGGTTCTCACGGAATCGTCCCTGTTTGCCCTTAATCATATCGGTCAGAGACTTTAGCGGGCGATTATTACTACCCAGAACAGAGCGCCTGCAGCGACCGTTATCAAGCAGAGAATCCACCGCCTGCTGAAGCATCCGTTTCTCATTGCGGATAATAACCTCAGGAGCGTTCAGATCCATCAGCTTCTTTAAACGGTTGTTGCGATTGATAATTCTCCTGTAAAGGTCGTTTAAATCACTGGTAGCAAAATTATCTCTTTCGAGCAGAACCAGCGGCCTTAAATCCGGCGGAATGACAGGGGCCACTTCTAGCACCATCCAATGCGCCTTATTGCTGCTGTTCTTGACCTGGTTGATAATCGTAAGTCGCTTTGTGAGGTCTTTTATCTTTTGCTTGCTGTTTGTCTTGCCTATGGCCTCTCTGAGCTGATCGCCGACTTCTTCAAGGTTGAGGTTTTCCAACAGAGCTTTGATGGCTTCGGCACCCATCCCGGCCTTAAACGCCTTGCCGTATTTCTTCTCAGCTTCTCTGAATTCTTCCTCACTGAGCAGTTGACCGACTTTCAAGGGGCTTTGTCCCGCCTCTGTTACGACATACTCCTGGAAATAGATAATTTTCTCCAGGTCGGCGGATTTCATTGCCAAAAGGTTTCCAAGCCGATTTGGTATAGCTTTGAAAAACCATATATGCACAACCGGAGCCGCCAGATTGATATGCCCCATTCGCTTTCTTCGGACGCGGCTATGGGTAACTTTAACTCCACATCGATCGCAAATTATTCCCTTGAACTTTGTACCTTTGTACTTTCCACAGGCACATTCCCAGTCACGTTCCGGTCCAAAGATTCGCTCGCAGAATAATCCGTCCTTCTCAGGACGATAAGTACGATAGTTGATAGTCTCAGGTTTTCGTACTTCGCCAAAAGACCAACTGCGAATATCATTGGGACTGGCCAACGAAATCTTGACCGAACCGTAGTCATTAATTCGATCGTAAATACTTGCTAACATTTAATGCCCCTTACCATTGACACTTGACAATCGATAACTCACTAATTACTTAAAGA
>VRUK01000070.1 GCA_019456195.1 Planctomycetota bacterium
TTCTTCGGTGGGAGTAAACTCGTCAACAGGAAGTTGTAAGACAGGCTGTGGTGTTTCAGGCACGGGAACAGTTGTTACAGGCGGCCTTGTAGTCTGGAGCAACTCATCAGCGGTGGCGCTGATTGATTCAAGCTGGTCGGCCAGAGAGTTGACAAACTCGTGACGCTGCTGCTTTGACTGTGACTGTGAGCCTATAACCTCTTCGGCGAGTGAGTGAAAATCCTTTTGGCCCTTACTGGCCGGGTCATACTCACTGATGGGTTGACCAAAACTGGAAGCTTCCTTGATTTTAGTATTGAAACTGACAACCGTCTTAAACATTTTGTCGGAGAAGTGGCTCCGTAATTCGGCCAAAATTTCTCTCGCCATTTTAGTTCTTATGTCATACATGCTTGCCAGGACTCTGACATCGACATGCTGGCTGCATCGCCTGCAGAGTATGCTGAGTGTCTCGAGCTGTCTGCTAAGGCCGTGGAGAGCAAAGTAGCCGGTCTCAACGGGGACAATAACTTCATCGGCGGCCCTTAGAGCATTAAATGTCAGAAGACTCACGGCGGGAGGACAATCGATTACTACATAGTCGTAATCGTTCTTTATCTCATCCAGGGCATCTTTGAGACAGCACTCACGTTCGGTGATTCCGACCATTTGCTGCTCGAAGGCGGAGAGGTCTAAACTTGCCGGCGCCAGCTCGAGCTTGTCGCTAATCTGCCAGAGCACTTCGGTGAGTCTTATAGGCTCATTTCTACTGGTGCTTATGAGCACATCGTAGATACTCTGTTCGATCTGGTCCTCCGGGACAGCAAGCCCCACCGCACAATGGGACTGCGGGTCCATATCGACCAGCAAAACTTTCTGTCCAATGTCCGCAAGTGCACTGGCCAGGTTTATAGATATTGTTGTTTTGCCACAACCACCTTTTTGATTAACAACCGCTATGGTTCTCATAATTTCTCTCCAACTCCGAGTACCTGTTTATCGATTCCCGCAAAACAGGATCCGGTTACAAAATGAAGTTTTGAAAAATCCCTTTGTTGCTTTAGAAAACGTCTTTTCAATACTATTAAAACTGTTAATACCTTTTAATTTATTCGGCAAATAAATACGAAAAACTTTATCTTTTTATGGGACGGACCAATAAAATCGCAACCATCCGAACAAATAGCACATATTACCGGGCTTTTGTGACGATAAAAAAGACTATATTCTGTACTATGTACCGGGTTTTCAGTTTGGATTATCCGAGCAAAATGGTATATTGAGCACAGATGAAGAATAGCAGCAAATGCGCATGTTCGAGTATGGAATGTAATTGTTGAAACACATAGAATACAGGAGGCAGACTTATGCAAGATGGTATTATAGGACGTCGTGAGTTTTTAAGGTATGCTGCAGCGGTTACTGCCGGGACAGGACTGCTGAGTGAGTCGGTTTTTGCCCGAAGCAGAAAGAAACGCGCCAACCTTCGCAAATCCCTTCAATTAGGGATGCTGCCGCGTCAGCTTTCCGACGAGGACAAATTTAAATTAGCAAAAAGATGCGGATTTGACGGCATAGAAGGCTCTCCAATGGAAGACCTTGGTGCGGCCCGGCGGCTTGGCAAGCTGGCTCGTGAGGCCGGGGTCCCGATTCATTCGATCGTGCGCGGCGGCTGGGATGCACCATTTTCCGACCCGGATCCCAAGGTTATTGACAAGGGGATTGAGACAATGGAGACTGCCCTGCGCAGCGCCAAAGCACTTGGAGCAGATACGGTGCTGCTTGTTCCCGCCATAGTCAAGGAGGATGTAAGCTATAAGCAGGCCTATAAGCGCTCGCAAAGGCATATCAAAAAGCTGCTGCCGCTGGCGGAGGAGCTTGGTGTGGTCATCGCTGTCGAGAATGTCTGGAACAAGTTTCTGTTAAGCCCGATTGAATTCGCCCGGTACGTGGATGAGTTCGAGAGTCCGTGGCTCAAGGCCTACTTCGACATCGGCAACGTAATTCTCTTCGGTTATTCACAGGACTGGATACGCACGCTCGGCGACCGTATCGTCAAAATCCATCTTAAAGATTTCAAACGGAGCGGCTATAAATGGACCAATCTGCTGGACGGTGATGTGAACTGGCCTCAAGTACGCCGGTCATTGGATGAAATAGGCTACGATGGGTATCTCACTACGGAGTTAAAGGGCGGCGACGAAGAGTATCTGACCGATTTGGCAGGCCGAATCGATAAGTTTTTTGCTATGTAAGCAACCAAAATAAAATGGTTCGGCGTTTTGTAATCCATTACATAACAGGAACCTATTCTTTTGTAGGCGGGTTCAGGTACTTAAAAAACTCCGAGTCGCCGGGCAGGACGAGGGTTGTACCTTCGCCGAGCGATTTCTCATAAGCTTCCAGAGTCCGGACAAATGCGTAAAACTCCGGGTCTTTTTCATAAGCCTGGGCATATATTTTGAGGGCCTCGGCATCTCCTTCGCCTTGTAACTTCTCGGCCTGCATATAGCTGTCTGCAAGCAGGATTGTCTTATCTTTGTCGGTCTGTGCCTTAATCTTTACGGACTCTTCCTCGCCTTCAGAGCGATATTTTTTTGCGATTCTCTGTCTCTCGGCCTTCATTCGGTCAAAAACCGATTGCGTAACCTCCTGCGGCAGGTCAGCCCGCTTTATTCGCACATCGATAACCCGGATTCCAAAGTCGCCAACCTTCTGGTTGCACTGCTCGGCTACCTTGTCCATTATCTGCTCGCGGTTAACCGACACTATCTCCGTCAGGGTATGCCTGGCAAGCTCTTCGCGCATTTCGGAAAAAACGATATCATCCAGTCTTGACTGTGCGCCGAACTCGCTTCCCACGGTTTGATAAAACTTGAGGGGATCGATGATTTTCCACCGGGCATAGTTATCGATAACCATGTGCTTTTTGTCATCGGTGATAATCTTTGCCGCAGCGGCGTCATATTCCATGACCCTTGCTTCGAATTTGTGCTCTTTCTGAATCAGGGGAATCTTAAAGTGCAGGCCCGGCTCTTTTACCTCTTTTATGAATTTTCCCAATTGAGTGACAATGGCCTGTTCGGTTTCATCTACAGTGAACATCGACGTTGCCAGAACCGCTGCAATTATCACGACGATTACAAATATACCGATAAGTTTTTTATTCATCTTAACCTCCGAGTATTCGGGTTGGGATTTTGCAGTTTGGTGCCAAACGGGGCGCCATCAAGAGGCAATAGTTTCAGAATACCATCGGAGGTTTCGGAATCTATTATATACTTCCTGATGTTTGGGAGCACCAGTTCCATTGTTTCCAAATAAAGCCGGGTTCGAGTTACATCTTTTGCCTTTTCGTATTCGGCAAGCACAGCTAAAAATTTCGCAACATCTCCCTGTGCCCGTTTTACCTTTTCTTCCTTGTAGGCCTCCGCCGCTAAGATTAAGCTCCTGGCTTCGCCGCGTGCCTTTGGGATGATGTCTTCTTGATAGCCCTGAGCTTCCTGTATCAATTTTTCCTTGTCCTCCTTGGCGCTCACCACGTCGCTGAATGACGATGCTACTTCTTTAGGGGGCTGGACAGTCTGAAGTTTAACCTCGGTTATTCGAACGCCGCTTTCATATCCATCCATTATCCTCTGCAGCAGTTCGAGGATGTCGATTTCCACCTGCAGTTTTTCCCCGATGAGCACATCGTCAATAGGCCTTTTCCCTACGACATGCCTCAGTGCGACTTCGGCTGCGTCCTTAATCGTACCCTGCGAGCCTTCCAGATTGCGTACGTTAAACAGGTAGTTGGCCGCGTCCTTTATTTTATACTGAACTATGATTTGCGCATCGATAATTTGCTCGTCTCCGCTAAGCATCAGCGACTCTTCCGTGTGGAACCTGTACCTTGCCGGCGGGCCCGGGCTAATGGTTTCAAAGCCGATTTCTACCCGACGTACCTGCTGTATCTTGGGTTTGTTGACTTTATCGATAGGACTGGGCAGGCGATAATGAGGACCTGGTTCGGTTATCTTGATAACCTTGCCAAATCGGCGTACCACCCCCTGCTCGTCAGGCCCTACTATATATATCCCCGAGGCAAGCCATAGTACCAATAGAATCGGCACTATCCATTTGAACAAGGGGGTGAACTGTTCGGGAAATTTAATATTCATCCTATATTCACCTATTTCCCAGTTACTTATCTTTCCCATAATAGATCCTTTCCAGGATATTAGTAATGTACAGTCGTTGCCACATTTCACCAATTATAGTTAAGCCCGTTACCGTGTCAATAAAATTATTTGCTTTAGTAACGCTTGCCCGTCCGTTACAGTTCCGGTATTATATATTCACTGCTTTCAATCTATTAAAGAAACCAAAGAGGTAAAAACAAGATGGCTGAAAACAAAACAAATCTAAAGCTTGATGCTTTACGCAACCAAGTTAGCGACATTATAAAGGACTTTACCGAGAAACTCACTTCAGAATTAGCTGAGAACTTGCAGAGCATCACAGTAGTCGGCAGCAGTTTGACAGAAGATTTCAGGCCCGGCCAAAGCGATATCAATACCGTCCTCGTTCTTGACAGGCAAACTTTATCTTCGCTCAATGCCATAGCCTCTCTGGCAAAGCCGATGAGAAAGAAACGCATCTCGCCGCCGCTGCTTATGACAGAATCGTATATCGAACAGTCGCTTGATGTGTTCGGCGTTGAGTTTCTGGACTTTCAACTAACACATAAGACAATCCTTGGCGACGACCCTTTCGAGACGCTGACATTTGATAAAAAAGATGTTCGACTCCAGTGCGAGCGGGAACTGAAAGCAATACTCATCAGATTAAGACAGGGCTATATTGCCTCGGCGGCCAATAAAAAACTTGTCCGGGATGTTCTGATTTCGACTGCGAAAGGCCTGACGCCGTTTTTGCGAGCAATTCTCTGGCTAAAAGATATCGAGAGGCCCGCACAGGCAGAACCAACATTCAGCAAGGCGGCAGAGCAGTTTTCAGTCAATCTGGAATCTCTGGAGACTGCAAGAAACTGGCAAAGCCAAAACGCCCGGCTCAGCGAGACCGAAATGGAGAATGCCTTCGAATTGGTCTATACCACAATTGAGCAATTAGCTCTTATCGTTGATAAACTCGAGGTATGATTATGCGACGATTCTTTACAATATTAATTGCAGCGCTTCTGATAATATCGTCTGCGACAACACCCGGTCAAGCGGCGGCCGATTTACCGATTCCGCGCCACTATGTCGAAGATTACGCAAACGTAGTGAATGCCTCACAAGAACGTTCGCTAAACGGGATACTGCAGGAACTGGAACAAAAGACCGGTATTCAGTATATCATCCTGACCGTGGAGACAACGGGGGGAATGTCGATTGAACAATTTTCAATTGAGTTAGCCGAAAAATGGGAACTCGGGCAAGAAGGCAAAGATAACGGAATGCTTTTCGTCCTTGCGAAAAACGACCGAAAATGGCGATTTGAGGTTGGCTATGGATTAGAGGGCTATATAACAGACCAGTACTGCGGGCGAGTTGGCAGAGAGGTCCTTGTACCATATCTTAAGCAAGGCAATTACAGCGAGGGAATTTACCAGGCCAATTTGAAAGTCGTCCAGAATATCGCTACAAAAGCCGGAGTTGCCTTGACGGGTATGCCCAAGTTGGCGCAACGTAGAAACATAAGAAAAGGCCTGCCCTGCTGTAGTATTCTGCCGATGTTGCTTTTCATGTTCTTGATATTCAGAGGAGGAGGTAGGGGCAGAGGGATGGGGTTATGGTTCTTTCTGCCGTTTATGCTTGGCGGGTTCGGCGGCCATGGAGGTTATGGCAGGAGTGGCTCGTTCGGGGGAGGCAGCTTTGGTGGAAGTTTCGGAGGTTTCGGCGGCGGAATGGGTGGTGGATTCGGTGGCGGCGGAGCAAGCGGGGGATGGTAGGAATAAGTAAAAGTTAAATTGTAGAAGGGATTGACGATATGAGAAACTTCGGAAAAGCATGGATTGTCCTCGTAGGCGTGCTGCTCGTTTTGTTATTGATTGGCGTCGGGATATTCTCCTGGTATATTGGCGGCTATAACAAGGCGGTCAGCTTCGAACAGGGAGCGGAAAAAGCGTGGGCGGATATCGACACCACTCTGCAGCGAAGGCTCGATTTAATTCCAAACCTCGTTGAAACGGTCAAGGGATATGCGACACACGAAAAAGAGCTGTTCGAAAATATTGCCAAGTCGAGGGAGAAATACTTTCAGGCAGGCTCCAGAGCGGGCAAGATAGAAGCGACTAATCAACTGAGCGGTTTCCTGTCGCGGCTTTTAATGTTACAGGAGAACTATCCGCAGTTGAAGGCCAACGAAAACTTCCGAGACCTACAGGTTGCGCTTGAAGGAACTGAAAATCGAATCAATGTTGCCCGCACCAGATATAATGAAACGGCCAGGCTACTGAATACTTTTTACCGCCAACTTTTCGGATCATTTTTCTGCAAGCGTGCAGGAGTAGAAAAAGTCGAATATTTCGAGGCAAGTGAACAGGCAAAGACCGAAGTGCCGAAAGTGGAATTTTAAGCTAAACTTATAAATTAACTAAACAATGACAAATGAGCAGGTGGTACTCGACAAAAAAAGAAACTTTGTAGCGGAGCATTAAATGGCTTTGAGTCTGAGACAGATTCTGTTAGGACGCAATTGCAAAATCCTCGATGCATTCTGTAGCATCACAATGGCAGTGGGGCTACAGTTTTTAATTTTCTGTACGCGCTTTCAAGTACAAAGACAAATACAACAAAATCCCGATCTTGCTCATAATTCATACAAATACATCTTTGAAGGTATGGTCGTGACGTGCGCTTTCTGCCTGTCGTTTATTTTTTTTGTGCTTGCACTGGTAAAGTACCTAAACGTTAATAAAAAGAAAGAAGGCTTTCAACACAGGTATATTACCTTAGCTACAAAAGTTTTACTTTTCATAGTTGGAATACTTCTGGTGTTCCAAAGCTGTTTGATTACTTACAATATGTTTTCGCCTTATTTTGGTTCAATTGCTAAATGCTTATCCGGGTTTCGTACGTGGATACTCAATATTTTAACACTTTAAAGGTTTACTCGCATAGGAAGAAACTTTGCTACTCGGCCTATTAGCGAATGAGAAAAATGAACGCAGACAAAGGAAAAAGCCCAAAAGAAAGTGCCGTTGAGACAAGATACTTACTTATGCCGAGCCAGGCCAATCCTCATGGGACAGCGTTCGGAGGAGCGATTGTAGCCTGGATTGATATGGTGGCGGCAATGGTGGCACAGAGGCACAGCGGCAAGGAAGTTGTTACCGCAAGCATCGACTCACTGGTCTTTAAGGAGCCGATCCGTATCGGCGACCAGGTAATGCTGAAAGCGTCTATAAATTACGTCGGCCGCTCGTCGATGGAGGTGGGCGTTCAGGTCAGCAGAGAAGACCCATACGGCGGCAACAGGGTAATAGCTACGACAGCGCATTTGACTTTTGTTGCGCTGGATGAAAACAAAAAGCCCACCGTCGTGGCGCCGATATTGCCTGAAACGGAACAGGAAAAGAAGCGCTATGAGAACGCCAGGCTTCGAGTCAAAGCCCGAAAAGAGCTGTTAAAGAAAATGGTCTGATATGTAGGCCTAAAACCAAAGACCACTGCTTTACGGCCACTGCTCTGATTTATTAGAAGGAGTTAAACGTGAATAGCCGGCGAAGTGCCATTCTTTTGCTTTTTA
The DNA here is from genome assembly GCA_019456195.1 of Planctomycetota bacterium. Classification (GTDB taxonomy): domain Bacteria; phylum Planctomycetota; class Phycisphaerae; order Sedimentisphaerales; family Anaerobacaceae; genus NIOZ-UU13. The sequence continues at coordinate 7,717 of VRUK01000070.1, forward strand.
CAATTACACTATTGACGGGTTGCGCAACGAACGAATTGAGTACCGAATCCCGGATGGCCAAACTCGGTAACAAGCCGCAGCGCCAGGAATGGTTTATGGATCAGGCCCTCGGTATGTTCATCCACTGGAGCGTTGATTCCCAATTAGGCTCGGTTATAAGCCACTCGATGGTCGGGGCCTCGGATGATTATCTGGAGCGTTTCAAAAATGAGCTGCCCGGGTCATTCTATCCGAAAAAATTCAATCCCGACGACTGGGCGCGTATAGCCAAACTGGCCGGGATGAAATACGTCGTATTCACAACCAAGCACCACAGCGGATTTTGTATGTTTAAGACTAAGACAACCGACTTTAACATAATGAATACGCCGCATGGAAAAGACATAACCAAACAGATTGTACAGGCCTTTCGCAGACACGGTATAAGAGTCGGTTTTTATTTTTCTCCCGACGATTTCTGGATGCTGCATAAACAGGGCAAGGACGTCAGCCGAAGAAGAGCCGAGGCACTGCCCACAAATAACCCGGAGCTTATGGCGCATAACAAGGCACAAATCCGCGAACTTCTCACTAACTACGGCCCGATCGATATGCTTTTTCTCGATGGCACACCGGACGAGCTCAAGCAATTAGCATGGCAGCTCCAGCCGAACATTGTCGTTACCCGCGGCGAAATGGAGACACCTGAGCAGAAGATGCCCGATGAGCCTATGCCGGGTCCATGGGAAGCATGCTTTACGTTAGGGACGCAGTGGCACTTCAAGCCCACTAACGAAGACTACAAGTCCGGTACAAAACTTATTGAAATGCTAATCGAAATACGCGCCAAAGGCGGAAACTTTCTGCTGAATGTCGGGCCGACACCGGACGGCGAAATACCGTTCGAGCAAACACGCCGATTGCGCGAATTAGCTCTGTGGCTTTTTGTTAACCGCGAGTCTATTTATAACATCCGTCCCTGGCATGTAATTCGGGAAGATGATATCTGGTTCACAAAAGCCAAAGATTCCGATACTGTCTATGCCTTTGTAACCAAAACCGACTGGCCCAAAGGCGAGCGTAAAAACTTCACATTAAAGAGCATCCGCGTCACCGACAAAAGTGAAATCGAGATACTCGGCCAGTCGGGAAGGGTCCTCGAGTATCAGACAAATGTCAATCCCAAAGCTTCCTGGAAACAGGACGAAAACGGTCTGCATATTTCTGCTATGCGCGCTCAGCGAATCTACAACAACACCAAGTGGCCAAATCCTGTGGTTATAAAAATTACTCATGCCAAAGCCGCATTCTGAATAAGGTTATGATGAAGGCAATTGAGGTCAAGACGCTATCAAAATGGTACGGCTCTGCCAGAGGCGTCGAGGACTTGTCCTTCAGCATTGAAAAGGGTGAGATTTTCGGTTATCTCGGGCCGAACGGCTCAGGCAAGACTACGACCATTCGTTGTCTGATGGGCCTGCTCAGGCCGACAAGCGGAGATTGTTGTATATTAGGCGAGCGCATCGTACCGGGGCGGGCAACTCAACACACTCATATTGGTTATCTGCCGGGAGAATTTCGCATCTGGCCTAGACTAACGGCGCGACGGTCGCTTGGGATATTGGCCGGATTAGGCAACGGTAAAAACATAAGCAAGCGGCAAGAGGAACTGGCCGAGAGGCTCGACCTGAATCTGGACAGACGTGTGCGCACTCTCTCAAAAGGTAATCGTCAGAAAGTAGGCGTCCTCTATGCTTTTCAACATCAGCCCGACGTGCTCATTCTGGATGAACCCACAATCGGACTTGATCCGCTCGTTAGACAGGTCGTTCTGGAACTGATTCGCGAAGCCGCCCAAGCGGGCGCGACAGTATTGCTATCTTCTCACGATCTTAGTGAAGTAGCCGCGGTGTGCGGCCGCGCGGCTATATTGCGAGAGGGTCGGTTGAACGAACTGGCCCCTATTTCCAAAATCGTACAACAAGGTCGGAGACGCCTGAAGGTATGGTTCGCAGAAGGAACGCAGGTGCCGAGCTTACCGGTCGACAAGCTGCCAGGCGTGCGTTTGATTCAACAGGAGCCGGAATCACTTCACCTGGCTTACCAGGGATCTATCGACCCGGTGTTAAAATGGCTTGCGCAATACCCTGTGGATCGTATCTCAACACCACAGACCTCATTGGAAGAAGCGTTCATCCAATACTATAATAAAAATCAGCCGTTGGGCGTGAAAAAGCATCGGGATTCCGAGCCAAAGGAGGCTGCCCATGAACAGTAAAGCACATCCTCGGTTTCCACTGCCATTGCTGTGGTTCTGGACGCTGCGAATACTGCCTATATGGGCCCTCATTGCTTTGGTGATTTTTCTTTTTCAGATAGCTATCTGCGGTATAGTGCACGACAACGAAAGCGTTAAGACTTTTGTTCTGTTTCTCGATAAGCTCCCTTCATTTATAAAAACCGCTTTAGGCGGTGAGGCGCTACAGGTTGGCAACGTATCGGGGCTCATCGCAATCGGCTATAATCATCCTCTTGTTCTGACCCTGTATATGCTTTTTGCAGTGGGAGTGCCGACCGGCCTGCTCGCCGGTGAGGTGCAAAAAGGTACTATGGAATTGATTTTGAGTCGCCATGTCACAAAAACCCATGTCTATATTTGTGCCGGCCTTATCACTATAACAGGCATGTTCGCATTGGTTCTGGTGATGTTCGGCGGCACGGTTTTTGCCACTAACGTGTATGAGTTCAGCCAGGAAGTTTCCCTGTATTCATTTTTTAAAGCGGCAATTAATGGTGGATTACTCGCAGGCGCCGTCGGTGGTATTGCGCTTCTTGCGGCTGCATGTTTTCAACGCAATACTGCTGTGTGGCTGACGTCCGCCTATCTGGTGGCGAACTATTTCGTGTCGATTATTGCTGAATGGTGGCCTCGAATGAAATGGTTAAAGCCGACGACCATTTTCTATTATGTCGATGGTGAGAAGATTTTTACCGAACCCACATGGCCTATAAGTAACATGTGCGTATTGCTATCGATACTTATCATCTCGACACTATTGGGCGGTGTCATCTGGTCGCGCCGTGACCTGCCACTGTGACAAACTGAGAAAATCTCGCACGTTCTCGTGACAAAAGCAATTTTTAGAGGCGCACCTCTAATCAACCATATCAGGATTCTCTTACGCGAGGCAGAGATTCGGCGCCGTGCTTCGGGGCGGCAACTGCCTTGATGTCCATCCCTTCGGCGGGCTCAGGGCGAGTTCTGTCGGCCACTGGAACCTTCATGCCGTATTTTTCCATGAGCACTCCCCGTTTCTGGTAGCATTGCTCCGTGAAAACAGCAATTTCCGATTCGAGATTTGCACTTGCCGAATCGCCGAAATAGGCGTGAACAATCGGAAATACCAAATCAGGCTTTTTCTTCCTTAACTCTTTTGCCATAGCCTCTATTTTCGCGGTTGCGACCCCTTCCTGCATACAGGTGAACGGGCCTACGTGATATATTCCCGAGATACAGGCATCGCCAACCGGGCGGATCAAATCGTTCATAAGATGATATGCGATACCTGTGCTTAACGGCGACTCGCCTTCGATATTGCCGTGACCTTCCTGGTTGCGTTCCAGTGTCTCTATCATATCAATCGGCTTCGGAAGGACATGTCTTCCCTTCAGGACTTCGTGAAACGGCTCGGCGATTTTATCTTCGACTGAAGACATATATCTTCCTTTAAGATAGGACTGAGCATATTTTTTCGTTACTTTCAACATCCGGCTTAGATTGAAACTTTTTAGTGCCAGCCCAATGTCTCTTTTGTTGTTTCTTATATTCATCTTATTTACATAATCCAGCCAGTCTATTACGGGATCCCTTACGATTTCAAGACCCTGCTGTTCCAGCTTGTGGACTACAAAATTAGTATATGGGTCGTGCTGCCTCATATAGATTTCCCCTATATAGAGGACAAGAGGAAATCTCTGGTGGTCCCGCAGTTTAATTTCCCTGAACCTGGCAACTGTTTCGGCGCCCCAGGCTACCATATCCGCTATTTCGGCACCGTTTTCGACGACTATTTCGAGTGCACTCAACCTTTGGGTCTTGAGTTCTTCGACCTGCCTTCTATCAACTGCATACGGACGAAATCTCAAAGTTATATCTTCCAGCAAATCCGATCCTTTTATCCCCTTAAACAACATTTGCTGCATTTTGGTTTTGTTCGACGAGCTGAGCTTCCCGGGAAAAGGTATGTCCTGATAATCGCTTTCCGAAGAAGGCCCTGCAACCGGTACCTTTTGCAGACCTTCGCGATCAAGAAACTCTCTGACTAATTCTATGTATTTACCAAATCTGCACGGGCCGCTCGTTGTCGGAATCATAACGAGATAGTGGTTCTCGACGTATTCTTTGCCTTTTCGTTCGATCTCTTCCTGCAGGAAACCGATTGCGTCACCGACAACACCTTTTAGCGGATGGCAAACTTCGGTGTAGATGTGCTTTCTCGCTATTTCATAACCTCTCTGTGTATTGGTAGCTAATACGCTGCTGTTTACCCCGAAATGCCTCAGACCGGCGGCCCCGACGTAACTGGCGTCTCCCATATAAGGGATGAGCCAGGTCCTTGCTTCAGAGTTATCATGTTTGCGCATTTTGAGCTGCTCAAAGTCCAATGTGCCCGGCTTGCTCTGGTTTACCACTCTTTCGTGAGCTTCGGTCCTGGTTACAAACGGGGCATTGTTGGTTTGAGCATCCGTCAGCAGGACAAGGACCGGCTTGTTCGCCGCCTGGTGTATTTTTTCTTCCTGGTAAATCTTTAAGCTATCCGGGCCACAGGCAAAATTCATCATCCTTATAGCGAATAAATTGGGATGGTTCGCTACGAAAAGGTTGGCCTTCAATATCTTAACGCTTTGTACCCAGAATTCGTTCTCAACAACTCCGTCAAGAGAGATATCCATGAATTTATGCTCCAGAAAGAGCTGAGGTATGTAATTTAATCCCCTGATCTGTGATAGCATCGCTCCTGAGTTCGAGCTTGCTTCCGGGTCAAGCAAAACATAATCTCTGCCGATACCGACGTAAACCTTTTCATTGTTACGCTCTACTTTTTGAAGGAACTTGTCTCCTTCGTCGTAGAGTTCGTCTTTGAACTTGTTTTCAGCGGTGTCGGCGTATTTGATGGCACCTTTTAACTGCCTTTCGGTGAAACTAAACTTTAACCTGTCGAATTCCTTTTTTATTTCCCGCACAAGCAGACCCACATCACCGAAGTGCAGGATGGGATTTATCTGTTTGTCTTTATCGAGCGAAAGCACATCATTTAAGATATAACCCTCAGTTTCAGTGTAAATGCAATACTTCAGGTCCGGAAGCGTACCGGTCCTTAACTCGATAAAACTCGGATTAAAAAGGTATTCTATGTCCGGATGCCTGTTTATAACAGATGCGTGTCCTGTTGCCAGCTTTCTGGCAATACAGAATTCTGTTCTCGAATTATCAACGCCTATCTTTGCGATTTCTTTATTTGTTTTCGGTGATACAACGGGATAGAAGCCGAGCTTTTTGAACAGAGCCGCGCTCCAGATGCCCTTTTCGCCGAGTGTCGCAGTGCTTCTTTTTATTCCAACAGTCACCGTCTGCTGCTTGTCTATTGTTAAATCAGACAGCTCATCCAGCAGGCCTCCCTGCTCTTTGAAGTGCTTTTCATATATCTTATGGTATTTGTCCACATAGTTCGTTTTCGGTTTTTTGGCCGACTCTGAATTTCCCCTCGGACAAAAACCCCCTGTAATTATCTCGTCATCTTCGATGGAGAATACTTCGAGTTGACAATCTCTCATGCCGCAGGTCTTTCCCTCAAAAAGATCTTTACATGACACTTTGTCCTTCTCGAAAGGCATATCTACCAGGCCCCAACCTCTGAACGCGGTTTCGCAGCTTTTGCCTTGTGCTTCTAACTGTTTTATATTCCCGATTATGTCCAGAGCCTGCCCCCATGCACCGAACATTTCTCTGTGAGGATAGGCCTCTATTTGCTTTTCCGAGACCTGGGCGAGAGCGGCAAGGAAAGCCTTTCCCAAAGGAGGGCCACCCTGAGCAGAACATTTATCGCCGGCGTGTTGCGAACCTCCGACGAATTTATAATAATAACTGGCGGCGGTTCCTCTGACTATCGCAGCGGCTATTTCTTCTTTACTGAAACCTTCGGCAATAAGTCTGTTCTCGTCCATCTCCATAAAAACACCGCACGTTGAGTCAATCACCGGAACCTTTTCCGCATCGAGCGCGGCCTGCTGCAGGGTATTTTCCACATTCAAGTCTATGATGTCGGCCATATTCTCAAGGGTCTGGCCCGAACCGGCCTGGCAGCTATAGTTCATTTTTGCTTCTTTGACCGTTCCATCCGGAGAGAAGCTGGTGAACTTCATATCCTGGCCGCCCACTTCGAATATTGTATCAACCTCGGGATTGCAATGCTTGACGCCGAGGGCATGACAGGTGATTTCATCGGTTACTCTGTCCGCAAGCTCTGCCCCCCGCTTCGCCAGTTCTTCTGATTTCTTTTTACTTACCAGGATTTTCTCATACAGTTTTCTCGCCGAGCCTGTTGCCCCAACTCCCTTTACAATCACCCTGTCTCGGTGCCTGCCGAGGTACTTTAGGACGCGCTTTAACGACTCCTCTGGATTGCCGTAAGTTTTGATGTAAAGTTTATCGAGGAGTTTGCCGGTCTTTAGCTCAACCAATGCTCCTTTTGTAGTTGTGCTTCCTCCGTCAATTCCCAGGACAACTTCGGTATTTGCGGGTATCTCTCCCTTTAATGTAACGGTGTTCTCGTTCACTTTACCGAGATATTCGAGAAGTGCCGGTGTGAATTGTCTTTTTTCCCTGCTGTATTCGGCTACTTGATCAAGTTGTTCGAGACTGAAAACCACACTGTCGTTTTGCTCTATTCCTTTAACCGCCGTGCCTATGGCCGCTATGTTGTTATAATGCTTCGGTCTTGTTATAGAAAGGCCGAGGAACTCTTCAAGGCTCTTTCTTATTAGGTCATTAGTAAGAACTCCACCGGTTGCGATAGCACTGTCGGAATTTTTACCGGCTTTGAATTCTCTTGCCCCGAGAACGTCTATTTTATAGTTTCTTGCGACGGTCCTGAAAAGCCCCGACAAATTGTCTTCTCTTGTTGCGCCCTCATTTTGTTTGTGAATCAAATCAGATTGGATAACAACGCCGCACCTTGCCAGAAACTCGCTCGGCTGCTTAGACTGCTGGGCCTCTTTCTGGGCCCTGTCGAACATCTCCTCTAATCTTGCCTGTTGCTTTTGCCGGTTCTTTGTTCTGATACTTTCTTTCTGATTTTCGTCCTTAACCGTGGAAATATCTTCAAGCACAGGGGCGATAACCTGGCCTTCGAACAGCCTCCTGCACTGCTTTTCTATCAGTGTTCCGGAGCCTCCGCCACACTTGGTACCCGTTTTCCACTCCTGAATAATCTTTTTGCCGTCTATCTGCTTTAGATTGAAAAAGTATGAGTCCTTTGCCCCGATATGAAAAATATACTCCGCCTGGGGCTGTGCCGCCTCGACCCCCTTCGGAATCGCAACGCTGTCATAAACATAAGTTATGCCTTTCATGACTTTTGGGAATGACTCGGCGCCGCTTCCTGTAAACGCAGTATTTTTGATGTTTTCGCTGCCAAACTTCTCATCGATATCACGCCTGGCTTGTTTTATCGCCCCGATCGGGTCGGCAAAGTGCATTATAGGCTTTGGAGAGTATATTATTTCTTTATCTTTAGTAAGAACCACATAATGCACAAAGCTGCTGCCGACGTCAAAGCCTGTGAACAGAGATGGGTATGGTTTGTTGTCTTTCGTTTTAACTTTCTTGTCCATAAATCACTCCTTACGCCCTTACAAGACTGACATCCTGTGTTGTATTCTCATTTATCTCTGAAACGTTCCCTCGGATTCTTTCAAGCATCTCAATAACGGTTTTTTGCTCGTTAAGTTTCAACGCGGCCATTATACGCTTTACTTCCTTTGTGTAAAGCGGCTCAATCTGTGCGAGCAGCTCCTTGCCCCGGCCGGTCAGCTTGACTATATTGGAGCGCCTGTCGGCCGGAGCAGGCGTGCGGATAGCTAAATCCGCTTTTTCCATCCTGTCTATAAGAGAAGTTATGTTCGCACGGTTAACAAGCATCATACTGCTTAGCCGGGCCTGGCTTAGACCTTCATCCTGTTCGCTCTGGTACTTTAAAAGCATCATCAGATTAAACTGTACGTCCGTCAGCCCAAAAGGTCGGAGAAATTCCCCGGCTTTTTTCTTTAAACACGAGGCCGAATAGTAAATATTCAGAAGTGCCTCATGGGCCAGCAATGTAAACGGTCTTCTTAAACACAATTCAAACTCAAGAGACATCTCGATATCTCCTTATCAATTTTTATATTGTTTATATATATATTGTTTCGTAGTTAACCATAATATCAAAACAATTGTCAAAACAATTCTGAAGAAAATCCCATTTATAATACTAATCTGGTCGTTGTTGATAAGTTGTTAATAAACTTGTTAGAAACAATGCTGACTGCCCGTTAATCATTACCCTACAACTGCGGTTGTTAGTTTGCACATGAAATACTATATATAATCTAATAGGTTTTCCACAAGGAAAAAGGCGCTCTTATTGTATCCAACTAACGCCCCAACAAAACTTTACATACTATTACAGTGGTTAATGTAACAATCTAACCGACTATATGAATACTACTACTAATTTTTATTTATTAATAACTATTACTCTTAACAACATTAAAAATGTTATAAAACTCCATAGCTGTCTTACTCGGACGATAAACCTGAACGTTCTTATGACCTTAGGGCCAAAGCAACAGCTTGCTATTTGTTATGACTTTTAGTATTTTGACATTCTATGATTTCTGAGCATTTGCAATCCAACTGTAAAGGCAGACAGGTTACGATGATTCGTTGCCTTTATAACATATTAGCCACCCGTGCTTACAGCGTCATTATGTTCATTACGCTATTTTGCACGCTTGCCGTGAAACTTTTTCATTCCTGGCGTAACAGTTACCTTAGTGAGTACCTTGGCTGGGTCCTTCTTGATATCTCGTTTCTGTTGATGGTCGAGGTTATACTGGCGCTGATTTGTTTCAGGTGGCCCAAAAGATGGGTTTTGCGTACAGTTACTATTATCGCCGCGGTTGTGTGCACCTGGGCGGTTATGAACGCAGGCTGGCTGATCAGAACCGGAACACAAATTTTACCCAGAGTTCTTTTGTCATTAGGAAGGGCCCCACTGCACACGTTGCATATCATCGGTGAAAATCTCTTAAATATGCCCATGACGGCGTTTATTTTACTTGGCCCCAGTGCGGTTGCTCTTACGTTTTTCTTCTTCGTTTTGGCAAACCCCCTTCCGCCAAATTACAACAGAAAGCGTTTTTTAACCAGAATAGTTATTTCTTTGACTATTATTGTCAGCAGCATTCTGGTTCGCGGCGCAGTATCCAAAGGAATCTCTCCACAGGTAGCTTCCTTTGGATTACATTATAACTGCCATTTGCGGGCAATTATGAGCTTTATTATCTCTGATAACCGGCAGCTTTTTCTACCTGAGAGAAAAATACCTGCTTTCGAACAGTTAGAAATTACGCGTAAAAAACACCAACTGGATCGTAACGTGATTGTGGTTGTTCTCGAAGGAGTCCAATACAAATACACCTCACTTGCGGACAGCGGAAGTAATTCAACGCCATATCTTGCGACTTTAGCCAAACAGGGTGTTGAGTTTTCAAACACTCGCTCCTCTCTAACTCATACAACGAAAGCGCTGTTTGCCCTTTTGACTGGATGGTTTTCATCCGCCTCTCAGGACATCGCTGAGACGGTTCCTGTTGAGAAGCACTATCCCGGCATAGTTACGACTCTTAGCAAAAAAGCGGGCTACAGGACGGCGTTTTTCCAATCAGCTTTGGGTAACTTTGAATCCCGTCCCGGGCTGGTATATAACCTTGGTTTCGATAAATTCTGGGCCAGGGATGACCTGAATGACCCGAACAGCTATCTCGGTTACCTGGCCAGTGACGAATTCTCAATGTTAAAGCCCATTACCGAATGGATAAAAGCCGATGAGAGGCCGTTCTTCCTTACTGTTCTATGCTCGGTTACTCACGACCCTTACGAAGTTCCTGAATGGTTCGATACACCGGCAAAGGAGCCGATCGAACGCTATAAACAGTCAATTCGCTATATTGATAGCTTTCTGGCGGCTCTGGACGTGGAGCTTGCAAGATTGGGACTGACCGACGAAACGATTTTCTGTGTTGTTGGCGATCATGGAGAGGCGTTCGGTGAGCACGTTCAGCATGGGCATGCTTTGATAGCGTTCGATGAGGCCCTGCGCATACCCTTTTGTGTGCGTGCCCCACTTCTGGTAGAGCCGGGAAAGAAGATTACCGAACTCGTTAGTTCGGTTGATTTAGCACCAACACTATTAGGGCTTTTAGGTTTTGAGACAGAGAAGGTCGGCTTTGACGGTATTAATGTGCTCGGTTCTATTCCGGATGGGCGTAAGGTCTATTTTTCCGGTTGGATGCAGGAAGGCCCTTCGGGCTTTGTCCAGGGACAACGCAAATTCATTTACAATCCGGCGGACAGAACGTCCTGTGTCTATAACGTGAGTGAGGATCCGCTTGAATTGACAAGGATAGAGCTGTCTGAGGAAGAGGTTAAAAGGATTTCAGATGAAATTATAAGCTGGCGAAAAAGCACAATATTTCAAATCAATCAGCAGAGAAGCGGCAGGAAGGTACTTTTTAACCGCTGGATTTGCAAATGGACGAACCGTGTCTCTTTGTGCAAAATATCAAAACAATGAGAAGATTAATGCTGGTTCGCAGAATTAAAACCAATCCTCTTTTCAATTAATTGTTTATTTTATTCACATCACGTTGTTTTATATCAACATCGAATTAGTATCCTCAAATAAGACTTATGGAGGCTGATTGGAGTAAATGTGGGGTAAATGGGTATAATGAGTGTTGATATATTACAACGTGCTGTTAAAATGCAAAACCATCGCTTTTTTATATAGAAAAGGATTTTACGAGCGTAACTCTCTGTTATATAAGATATTATATATTGTTAATGTTGGATTCTAATTGCCTGGATTTTATTTGGCATATTTTTTGCTTATAAATTTAGTTTAGCTTGTTTTAATAGCTATATTGGGCGGACGGCCTAAACATATATAAGAGGAGGATGCGTCCGTCCGATTTTGAAAAATCCAGGATCGGCATTGCCGGTTTTGTTTATAATTTTGGTTTAGCGGGGTCGCTCCGGAGGAGGGTCGGCTCCGCTTTTATTATGCGCAAAGGCCTTTCTTTATTGTTGCAAGAGCACTCTGGAGAGATTTTAGCTACTCAAAAACCGTTCCTGTTCGTATAATCAATGGTGTTATGGAACGTGCGGTTTATAGAATTATCGATGCTAATTTCAATCGAGCCCGTGAAGCGATTCGCGTGATCGAGGAGTATTGCAGGTTCGCTTTGAATTCAGTGCCGCTTACCGAACGAGCCAAACAGATTCGCCACGAGCTTTCAACGGCAATCAGTAAGCTCAATGCCGGTCGGCTTATCTCAAGCAGAGATACATTAGGTGATGTTGGTATCGGTATGACCGTTGAAAAGCAGCTTGTACGTTGCGATTTAATAGATTGTTTCACTGCCGGCTGTAAACGTCTGACAGAAGCCCTGCGGGCGCTTGCTGAGACAGCCCAGACCCTGGACCGGTCGGTGGCCGGGACAATCGAAAAGTTACGTTATTCTGCTTATACACTCGAGAAAGACATTGTCATTTACGGCGATACTTCTGAGAAATACAAAAGCGTCAAATTATATATAGTTATTACCAGCAATATGCCGGCCGAGATTATTTCCTTAGCTTACAAGTGCGCAGCAGGTGGTGCCGATTGCATCCAATTGCGTGCCAAGGATATCGAGGATGACATGCTTTTCGCTCTTGCAGTTGAATTCGTGCGGATATGTAAAGACGCTGACGTCCTTAGTATAATAAATGACAGGGTTGACGTGGCTGCTGCGTCAGGTGCGGACGGCGTTCATCTTGGCCAGAATGATTTGCCCCTCGCGCAGGCACGCGAAATCCAGTTGACCCCGTTGATAACCGGCAAAAGCACGCACTCGCCCAAACAGTTGCGTACCGCCTGCGAAGAGCGGCCTACGTACGCTGCTCTGGGGCCTGTCTTTGCTACTGCGACCAAACCAACCGCGCCGGCAGTCGGTCTGGATTATGTAAGGCAGGCGAAAGAGATACTTGCCGATACCGGCATAGGTAATGTGGCTATCGGCGGAATAACGCTGGACAATGTGGAGGATGTTTTGGGGGCCGGAGCTGACGCAATCGCAGTCTGTGCTGCGGTGACTAAAGCCAGAGACCCGGCAAAGGCCTGCCGTGCGCTCAAAGATAAAATAATTAATTTTAAAAAGAGCTGATTGTAACGCAGCCAAACATGTTTGAGGGCACCCCAGTGTTTCTTTAATAATGAACAGTTCAACGATTCAGGGAGATAAGGGAATGAATAAAACGAAACGTTTGACATTTACTGTTACAGCGTTGATGTTATTGACAGCAATGAGGTGTCAATCTCAGACGTTGTGGGATTTAGCAAATGAAAACAAGGACCTGTTGAAGATTTCCACATTGTTTACGGCGCAGAATGTACGTGATCATCTGGGCAATGAGGAGGGTATCAATAAAGCTGTTGACTGGTGCAAGAAGACCGGCGTTACGCACGTTTTTTTAGAAACGTTCAGGAGCAAGTACACAGCCGATAGAAAAACTCTTGAGCACGCGAAAAAAAGATTCACCGAAGAGGGTATTGATGTTTCGGGTTGTGTTACGACTACAATGGTCGGCAAGATATCGACGGGCTGGAAACTGATTTCCTGTTATACCAATAAAGGTACACAGGGGCAGCTTCAGAGAATCTTCGAATACACGGCCTCGATATTCGATGAGATTATGATTGATGACTTTCTTTTTACCGACTGTCTGTGCGATGAGTGCAAAGCGGCGCGCGGCAACATGTCATGGGCCGATTATCGCTGTGAGCTTATGGTCAAAATAGGCCGGGAGAGAATCCTGGCACCGGCCAGGGCGGTCAATCCCGATGTTCAAATCATCATTAAGTATCCGCAATGGTACGATAACTTTCATAATCGGGGATATGAGGTTTTGCAACAAACAGCCGACTACGAGAAGATATGGATTGGTACCGAGACACGCGATTATGAAAATGAGCGATGGGGAGGAAAAGTCCAGTACGAGGCTTATTACATTATGCGATGGCTTGGCCGAATAGGCGGATTAAAAACGGGCGGCGGGTGGTTTGATCCTTATGGAACGACGGAAAATACTTACTTAGAGCAGGCGCGCCAGACTGTATTGGCCGATGCCAGGGAGATGCTGCTGTTTTGTTACGGCTCGTTGTTGCGGGATACGGGGCCGGCTAATGTGGAAGGATTGCGAGAGGAGATTCCCGGATTGTTCAAGCTTGCCAGGCTGGTGCGCAATAAACCAATCAGAGGCATTCATGCTCCGAAGCCGCCGAACAGTGAGGCGTATAATGAGCAGTATGTATATGATTTTGTGGGGATGTTGGGTTTGCCTCTTGTGCCTGCTGCTGAGATTCGCTCTGATGCGAAGGCGGCGTTTTTCCCGGTCCACGCACTCAAAGACCCGGAATTCCCCGCCAAACTCAAAAAAATGCTTGCTGCAGGAAAGCCGGTGCTGATAACGGATGGGCTGGCCGGAAGGTTGGATGGCGTAAACCTTGATGATGAAAATTTAGTAATCCTGAAAGTAAATGGAAATCCTCGCAGCCTGCTTAAGCTGATTCGTGAACAGATAAAACCCATCAGGGACAAATTGTTGTGGCCGTTGGGAATAAAATTTGATGCCCCGAACAAAGTAGCCTTGTACCTTATTGGCGAAGATTACCTGATTGTAGAGAATTTCAATGATGAGCCGGTCGATGCGACTCTTACATTCTCGAAGCCTTTCAAAGCAGGAATGGAGCTGATTTTACCCATTGATGGAGATGTGAAAATTTCAAAAGATCGCGGTAGATTGTATTTATCCGAACTGACTCCACGAACTTTAGTGGTGATTAAATATTGAGGTGCCGAGGCTTTTTGTGAGATATATTTGATTTCTAAGCCGTGCGGCTCAGACGGTAAAGAAGTGTTTATGAAAGAGAAAAATCACCGTTTTTATCGGAATATGTGGTTTTCTGAGGAGTGTTTATCTACTCGTAAAATAAGAATCGTTAGAATATTTTCCTTGAATTATCCACTAACAGGATAATTTTTCACGAATCCATTGCAAAACCGGGGGAATTTGGGCATACTGGCGGTTCGCTGGGTGAAAAATGAAAAGGATTTTGAGCCCCGGCTTTATTGGAAGTTTTAACGTGTTTGTTAATAAGGTGTTATGTGAGAAATAATGCGATTCAAGCAGATCATAGAAGCGGCGATTCAAAAGGCTGCCTTTTTTTTCTGGTTCTTCTTCGTGTTATTTAACAGCGCTTTGAGAGACGAGCTTGGGGTTATCAACAGGTTATCCACAACGAAAAAATGCTCACAGGCGTAGTTTTCGAGGTTATAACAACGCCAAAAAATAATAGGATAGAAGCAGTTGGACTGTATAAGTGTTTGTATATACAGGTTATAAGTAGAATAGCGAACGGATGGATATTTTGGTATTTAGGACGGTAAGATGAAGAATCCGCTGATTACTATTGGCGAGTCGATCCATGCTTCGATTCCGAAAACCGCTGCGATTATGAAACAGTTGGCGCAGCTCGGCTCCGGGGCCTATACAAAGCAAAGTGAGCCATTGGATTATATTAAGTCTTTAATTGAATCGCAGGCTGCTGATGGTGCGAATTATATAGCGGTTAACCTCGATGCCTTTGGTGAGGACAAGCCGCAGCTTTGCGTCGATATGATGGTTGAATACGTCAGGCTTGTGCGTAAATGGGGCAGTGGTGTTCCGGTTTGTATCGACAGCAGTGACAACGATGTCCTGACAGCCGGCTTGAAAGAGTGGTATAATACCGACGAGAATGTCCAAAAGCCGCTTATCAATTCCGTCAAAGTCTATACGACCGGTAGCATTTTGCCTTTGAAGAGGGATTACGATTTTGCGTTCATCGGTCTTTTAGTCAGCGAAGAGGCGTCAACCGGCCCGGGAGGTTCGCACTCGGTTGATAAGCTGTATTCCATAGCTAAGCAGATTTTCGACGAAGCAGTTGATGAATACGGCTTTATTCCCGGTGAAATATTTTTCGACTCGACCGTTTTTCCATTGGCGATAGATATGCCGATGGAGCCTAATGTGCCGGGCTATACGTACAGGGCGTTCGAGACCATAAAAAAGATTAAAAGCGATCCGAAGATGAAAGATGTGCATTGTTCGCTTGGTGTAAGCAACTGCGCTCGCGACCTGCCCGGCCGGAGAATTGGCATCTGCAGGGCCTATGTTGCAAAGGGTGCCGAATACGGCCTCGATGCCGCGATTGTCAACGTCAGCCACAATTTTGGTTTGGTTAAGCCGGATGTGGAATTGCTGGAGCTGGTCGATGCCTACGCTAATTTGGACGGCTCCGCCGAAAGATTGAATAAGGCAATGGAACTGATGGGAAATTTCTGTCGCGAAAACAGAAAACTCGCCAAGTGATTCAAATACTTCCGTAGATGATTTCCGGTATTACTGTTTTGGAAAACTAAAGCAGCAAAAGCCCGAACGCCATAACGAGCATCCCTGCAATAACCGTATGTTCGTGACCATAGCGGTGGGCCATAGGCAGCAGCTCATCCATCGAGATATATATCATAATTCCTGCGACGAATGCCAGGAGATATGCGATTAGATTCTCGGATATAAACGGCATTAATATCAGGTAGCCTACAATTGCCCCCACTGGCTCGGCGACGCCGGAAAGAAAGGAGTAAAAGAATGCCTTGCCCCTGCTGCCCGTTGCGTAAAATATCGGCATTGATACCGAGATGCCTTCGGGTATGTTGTGAATAGCAATCGCGATAGCTATAAACAGACCGAGCTTGACATCGTTCAGAGCGGTTGCAAATGTAGCCAGACCCTCCGGGAAGTTATGAATCCCGATAGCTAAGGCGGTTAAAAGGCCGGTTCTCATAAGGGACTCGTTTGTCCGTTGTTTCGAGGTATCATCAAGGCCTTTGAATTCGTGCGGATTCTCGGCTTCAGGGATCAGGAGGCCTATAATGCCGATGACGGCTATACCAATGAAAAAGGCAATGATGCTCCGAAATTCACCTAAGGTTTTTATGGCTGATGATAATAGCTCCATAAAGGATATGTAAATCATCACACCGGCTGAGAAACCCAATGAGATAGAAAGGTAAATAACCTTCGGCTTCTTGATAAAATAGGCGATTGCGCTTCCTATCCCTGTCTAAAGCCCCGCGACGGCCGTAAGCAGCAAAGCTGGAATAACGTTTTCAGATACGTCCATGACTGATCCGATTGATTGATTAAATACAATCTTTATTTACGTAGCTAACATAATAGTATTGCAGGATACTTTTGGCAAATTTGTTTTTTAGATTCGTTCGGTTCCGGCCCGGATTTTAGGCTTCCTTATTTAGGCGGTTTTTGTTAAATAGTATTGGTTTGTCATCGGATTGCTGAATCATTCGGTTAAATTCTTAGAGGAGCAGGAAATGAGGGAAAATCGATTATTCACAAGTCATGCTACGATTATCGTTTTGTTGGCTTTTTTCACATGCTGCCAAACGCAGAAGCTGGGCCCATTGCGGGCTGTTGGTTTAGCATTTGCATCTGCTGAAGAAAGCGGCGCCCGGGACAGCGTTTATTA
Organism: Planctomycetota bacterium; assembly: GCA_019456195.1. Classification (GTDB taxonomy): domain Bacteria; phylum Planctomycetota; class Phycisphaerae; order Sedimentisphaerales; family Anaerobacaceae; genus NIOZ-UU13. The sequence continues at coordinate 24,651 of VRUK01000070.1, forward strand.
TGTTGCGGTTAATGGCGATGATTCCTGGTCGGGCCGACTGCCCCGGGCAAATGCAAAACAAATGGATGGTCCGTTCGCAACGCTTAAAGTAGCATGCAAGGCTTCGCGCAAGCTCGGTACAAAACAGCAGAAAAAAATAATCATTCAGGAAGGGCAATACTTCTTCGATGAGCCGTTGGCACTAACCGACAAAGATGCGGGCCTAAGCATAGAATCGGCGCCCGGGGCCAAGGTCGATATCTATGGGGGCCGACAAGTTATTGGCTGGAAGAAAGATGGCGAGAAGTTCTATTCGGCCGAGCTACCCGGGGTAAAGAACGGAAATTGGGACTTCCGGGCACTGGTGGTCAACGGGCGTTTTTGCCCGCGTGCCCGGTTACCCGAGAAAGGATATTTCGAACATCTCAGCAATTTCAATGTGCCCTGGATGAGCACTACCGGCGGCGGATGGAAGCGCAAGCCTACAAAAGAGGAATTGACCATGTTAAAGTATCGTCCGGAGGACCTCGGCTCGTGACTGGACATTAACAACGCCGAGGTTACTGTCTATCACATGTGGGACGAGTCGATGGTAGGTATTAGTGCTATGGATACGGTCTCTTATACTCTTACCTTTGCCAATCCTTCCGGTCATCCGCCGGGGGCGTTCGGGGTTAAAAAGTACGTTGTCCGGAATGTGCGCGAGGGTTTGACGAAACCGGGACAGTGGTATCTGGACCGCTCGGCTGGCAAGGTAGTTTACTGGCCTGTGCTCGGTGAGGATATGACGAAGGCAGAAGTTTTTGCGCCGACCATAGAATCTATCATTCGGATTGAAGGGACCAAAGATAAGCCGGCCAGAGATATAACAATTCGCGGAATAACGCTCTCGGTTACGACAACGCCGCTTGAGGCCGGCGGCTTCGGAGCGGGTAAATTCAAGGGCGCCGTTACCATAACGTCAGCCCAGAACTGCCGGCTGCTTAACCTTGAAATCGTTAATGTCGGCGGGCAGGGAATCAAAGCCTCCGGCAATAATCTTCGCATAGAGCGCTGTGAGGTACATCATACCGGCGCTTGCGGGATTAGATGTATCGGAACAGATTGTATTGTCAGCGACAATCACATACATGACGTCGGCCTTACTTATCCCAGTGCCATTGCCATGCAGGGCGGGGGCAGGGACTGCTTAATAAGCCACAACGAAATCCACGAGACGCCTTATACCGCTGTTAATTGCGGCGGACAAAACAACCGTATCGAGCACAATCTGATTTATCATGCTATGCAGGAGCTGCACGATGGCGCGGGCATCTATTGTTTCGCCGGTAATGGTCTTGTACTGAGAGGCAATTTCATCCGGGACATCGTTGATACCGGCGGTTATGGCGCATCGGCTTATTACCTCGACGAGAGGTCTGAAAACTGCCTGGTTGAGGGCAATCTGTCCGTTGGGATAGCCAGGCCTTCACATAACCACATGGCCAAAAGAAATACTATCCGTAACAACGTCTTTATCAGCGATGCCGATGCGAGACTGACGTTCCCGAAGTCATCGGACTATACTGTGGAGAAAAACATTGTTTATGCGAAAGGTAAAATAGTACTGGAAAATCCAGATGCGATTACGACTTTGCAAAATAACGTGCTGTTCAGTAAAGAGGGTATCGTGCAGGCTCGTAAGCTAAAAAATTATAGCCAATCCGGAACTTATCAGCTTGATGCCGGGTCTGGGAACATGCTTGTTGACCCGCTTGTTTTAGAGTTCAAGGCTGGTGTAGTTAAATTTGATCCGGCGTCACCGGCGGGAAAGCTGGGTATAAAACCAATCGACGTTAGCGGTGCAGGTCGGCGTCGCTGAATTTTTAGTCTTGAACATTTGAACAGTTTTTGTTACAAAGGAGTTACAGCCGTATCTGTTTTCAAAGCGAAGCGGCAGGTATCAAATTAGAATAAACAAAAGTAGAAGGGAGCTGGATTATGGCAGAAAACGAAGAAACCCCAGAACCGGCAGAAAAACCTAAAGACGACACTCCTGTAGAGAAAGACGTAAGTGCTGAACAACCCGCAGGCGAAACTCCTCCCGTGCAGGAGGCCAGTGTCGGACAACCGCAGACTGTTCAGGAAAGTCCCGGAAGTAAGGAAATCAATAAAGACGCCCGTATGTGGGCGATGTTTTGTCACCTGGCCGGGCTTTGTGGTCTGATACCTATAGTTCCGGTCATCGGCAGCGTAATCGGGCCGTTGATTGTCTGGCAAATAAAGAAGGATGAATTCGATTTCGTTGCTGATCAGGGCAAAGAAGCAGTGAACTTTCAGATATCGATTCTGATTTACGCGATAGTATCAGGACTTCTTTGTTTTGCCTGTGTCGGATTTGTTTTACTGCCTGCCGTATATATTTTTGATTTAATTTTCCTGCTGATTGCGGCGGTTAAAGCCAATGATGGTGAGCATTATCGCTATCCTCTGACTTTCCGATTCATCAAGTGAAAAAGCCCGGATAAAATCCCAAGCCGAAATATGAGGTTGCTTTACTCGCGATTAGGCGGGCGGCTATCGGTATGCGATTTGTAATAAAACTTATTATTAGCCTTTGCATCATTACTTTGTGCACGCAGATAGGGCGCAAACTGCCGACTTTAGCCGGCCTGATTGCCGTGATGCCATTGACCGGTCTCATCGTGCTCGTCTGGTTATATATGGACAATCCCGGCGATTTCAACCTGATGGCCGATTATACAAAAGGTGCCTTGTGGGGGATTGTGCCGAGTCTTTTATTTTTCCTTGTGGCTTTTTTATGTTTTCAAAAGCGACTGTCTTTGTGGATTGTGCTCTGCGCAAGCTTTGCAGTCTGGATTGTCGCAGCAGTTATCCATCAGTTGCTGCTTCATAAGTAAGCCTGTTATTACCTACTATTGAAATCTAACTTAATATCTTTACAATACCGCTGTTGCCGTCCACCTGTATCACCCGGCCTGTTTTGATAATACGGTTATCCTCCGTTCAGATTATGGTTCTTTGTGTTCTTGCAAGATTGTTCCCGGTCAGATATTATAATGTAAAGTGACAGGTAGTGTACACAAAAATCCGGTTAAGGAGTTCTCCGATGAAACCTCAAATTAATCGACGACAATTCATCAAGTTTCTAAGCGCAGGTGCCGTTTCACTCGCTTTGCCCGGCTGTGCCATTTTTAATACCGGCAAGGCTAATGAGAAAAAACCAAACTTCATTGTCATATTTTGCGATGATATGGGCTACGGTGATTTAACATGTTATGGCCACCCAACAATTCTCACGCCCAATCTGGACAAGATGGCTGTCGAGGGGCAGAAATGGACAAACTTCTATGTTGGGGCCTCGGTCTGTACGCCGAGCCGAGCGGCGCTGTTGACCGGCAGACTGCCGATTCGCAGCGGAATGTGCAGCGATAAACGGCGTGTCCTGTTTCCTGATTCGGCCAGCGGTTTACCGAAAAGTGAAGTTACTATAGCCGAAGCCCTGAAAGACGAAGGCTATGCCACCGCCTGCATAGGAAAATGGCACCTCGGGCACCTGAAACAATATCTGCCGACAAATAACGGCTTTGATTCCTACTTCGGCATCCCGTACAGCAACGATATGGATCGTGTCGGCGGAGAAGGACGACAGGCATTCCTTGAACCGAAGACCGAGTATTTCAATGTCCCACTTATGCGCGATGAGGAAATCATAGAGCGGCCCGCCAACCAGAACACAATTATAAAACGCTACACAGAGGAGGCAGTAAAGTTTGTTCGAAAAAGCAAAGACAAGCCCTTCTTTCTTTATCTTGCACATAACCTGCCCCATGTTCCGCTGTTTGTTTCGCAAAAGTTCAGGGGTAAAAGCCTGCGAGGTCTTTATGGCGATGTAATCGAAGAAATTGACTATGGCGTCGGGCAGATATTAAGCACTCTGCGCCGCGAAGGCCTGGCGGAAAATACGTTTGTCGTCTTTACATCCGACAACGGCCCGTGGCTTATCTTCAATGAGCACGGTGGTTCGGCGGGCCTGCTTAGAGAAGGCAAAGGCTGTACCTTCGAAGGGGGCATGCGTGAGCCCTGTATTATGTGGTGGCCGGACAAAATTAAGCCCGCTGTCGTGAACGATATGGGTTCAACTATGGATATATATACGACAATCCTGACACTGGCTGGCGCAAAGATCCCTACCGACCGAGTGGTTGACGGGCTGGACCTGTCGCCTGCTCTGTTCGAGACCGGACCCAGTCCCCGGAAAAATATGTTCTATTATCGAGGTGCAAAATTGTACGCGGCGCGCAAAGGTCCATACAAGGCGCATTTTATAACAAAGCCGGCTTACGGTAAGGGCAAAGAAGAGTATCACGATCCCCCGTTGCTTTATAATCTCGAACATGACCCTTCCGAAAAATATGACATATCCAAAGACAATCCGGAGGTGATAATTGAAATCCGCAAAGAGGTTGCTATGCATCTTGCAGAATTGAAGCTCGGCGAAGACCAGCTCGCAAAGCGTATAGAGAAGAAGTAGCTAAAAGGAAAAAGTATTTATGAACCGAAGAGATTTTCTTAAAACCTTAGGCTGTGGTGCGGCAGCGTTGGCTATGCAGGGGTGCAGCGGTGCTTCCGGATTTTCTTCTGGCAAAAGCGCAAAGCCTAATATCATCTTAATTATGGCCGACGATATCGGCTATGAATGTTTCGGATGTTACGGCAGCGCTTCGTATAAGACGCCTGTTCTCGATGGTTTGGCCGAAACGGGTATGCGGTTCGAGCATTGCTATTCGCAGCCGCTATGTACGCCGTCGCGAGTCAAAATTATGACCGGCCAGTATAACTTCCGCAACTACACAAATTTTGGCGTCCTCAACCCTAAGCAGAAGACCTTCGGGCATTTGCTGCAGGGGTGTGGTTACGCTACCTGTGTTGTGGGTAAGTGGCAGTTGTACGGCAGCGTTAATCAAAGCGCCGCGGTTCGCGGTGCAGGCAGCCTGCCGGAACAGGCCGGCTTCGACGAACATTGTCTCTGGCAGGTAAAGGAACGAGGCTCTCGCTACAAAGACCCTGTTGTCGTGCAAAACGGTAAAATTCTTGAGGGTCTCAAAAGCAGATACGGCCCGGATGTTTATACCGATTATGCGATTGATTTTATCGAGCGCCATAAAGCGAAACCCTTTTTCCTGTATTTTCCGATGGCCATTGTTCACAATCCGTTTGTTCCAACGCCGGACAGTGAAGAATGGAAAAACAAGAGGCATAAGAACGACAATAAATATTTCGCCGATATGGTCACTTATATGGACAAAATCGTTGGCCGTATCGTTGCCAGGGTGGACGAGCTTGGCCTGAGCGAAAATACTCTCGTACTGTTCGTCGGCGACAATGGTACGCACAAGAACATCAAATCGAAAATGTCGAACGGGCAGGTCATCAAAGGGGATAAAGGCAATACTACCGATGCGGGTACGCGTGTTCCCCTTATAGCAAGCTGGCCGGGCGCAATACCGGCAGGAAAAGTGTGCGGCGACCTTGTTGATTTCAGCGATTTTGTTCCGACTTTCGCGGAGATGAGCGGTGCTTCCCTTCCCGAGGGTATGATACTCGATGGCCAAAGCTTCCTGCCTCAGCTTCGAGGCAAAAAGGGCAAACCGAGGAAGTGGATTTTCTGTCACTACGACCCCAAATGGCTCGGCAGGAAAGAGGCCGTGCGATTCGTCCGCGACAAGCGATGGAAGCTCTATGATAATGGCGATCTTTTTGATGTGCCAGCCGATACGCTCGAAAAGGATCCGAATCCGGAAGGTTCGGAAGCCGCTTCGGCAAGGAAACGGCTTCAGACCGTTCTGGATTCCATAAAATAAACTATATTTTGACGGGGAAATAAAGATGAATGAACAATACAAACGTCGAGATTTTTTGAAGGTAATGGGTCTTGGAGCGGCCTCGATTGTGATGCCCGTGTGCGATGG
>VRUK01000071.1:0-28141 GCA_019456195.1 Planctomycetota bacterium
TATTCTCTGCAACCAGCGGAGAGCTGGCTTCACCAACGGTCGGTAAAGTCATAATGACACCCACGTTTTTGTTCGGACTGTTCAGCCCAATATAACGTGCATACCTTTTGGCAATCTCGACCAATCCAATGGCGCTTCCGCTGCCTGTACCGCCACCGGCTCCGAAGCATACCATAATATGGTCAACTTGCCTGCCGAAAGTCTGCTGTGCCATATGCAGAATGTCCTGTTTGTAATGCTGGACGGCATCTTTGCCTCTTTCCATGTCTTTGCCGGCACCCTTTTCACCAATGTTCATGTTGAACTTTTGACTCTTCGGGAGATCGAGCAAATCTAAATCGTGATGGGTCGTATTGACGGCTATGGCCTTCTTGTAACCAAGGTCGTAGAAAGACTTAACCAGTCTTCCGCCGCACTGACCTGCACCGATCCATGCATAGCGGGTGGAACCCTTGATATTGTCCGCAACGCCAACATCTTGCACGACTTCTTCCGGTGCAAACTGCTCCAACTCCAGAGTCGGCAGTAACCAGGCGTTGAAATCGAAATCGCCCTTCGAATTGACAGGACTGCGTCTTTTCTGCGAGGTTTTCCTTGCGGTTTTTCTGGTTGACTTGGCTCTTGAAGTGGTTCTCTTCTTTGTTGCTTTGGGCTTTGAAGCAGTTCTTTTCTTCGTTGCCTTGGGCTTTGAAGCGGTTCTCTTCTTCGTTGCCTTGGGCTTCGAAGCTGTACTTTTCTTCGTTGCCTTGGGCTTTGAAGCGGTTCTTTTCTTCGTTGCCTTGGGCTTCGAAGCTGTACTTTTCTTCGTTGCCTTGGGCTTTGAAGCGGTTCTCTTCTTTGTTGCCTTGGGCTTTGAAGCTGTGCTTTTCTTTGTTGCCTTGGGCTTCGAAGCGGTTCTCTTCTTTGTTGCTTTGGGCTTCGAAGCGGTTCTTTTCTTTGTTGCTTTGGGCTTTGAAGCTGTACTTTTCTTTGTTGCTTTGGGCTTTGAAGCTGTACTTTTCTTTGTTGCCTTGGGCTTTGAAGCTGTACTTTTCTTTGTTGCCTTGGGCTTTGAAGCTGTACTTTTCTTTGTTGCCTTGGGCTTCGAAGCTGTACTTTTCTTTGTTGCCTTGGGCTTTGAAGCTGTGCTCTTCTTTGTTGCCTTGGGCTTCGAAGCTGTACTTTTCTTTGTTGCCTTGGGCTTTGAAGCTGTGCTCTTCTTCGTTGCCTTGGGCTTCGAGCTTACTCGCTTCTTAGCCGTCGGGCTTTTTGAGCTTGCGCTCTTTTTGGTCGCCTTGGCCTTAGAGGCAGGTCTTTTCTTAGTCGCCTTGGCCTTGGTTCCAGATTTTCTTTTAGCTGTTGTTACCATTTTCAATTTCTCCTAATTAAATATTTGTTTCCTTTATTTTTTTTCCAAAATACTGCCTCCGGGCATCTGAAGCGGCATGAAAGCTTATCGACTCACTAAATGGGGTGTTTAACTTCTTTTTTTCTTTTTTTTCTTTTTTTTCTTTTTTCATACAATCGAATATGCTCATATTTTGATTTTATCCCACAGGTTATGAGCCGTATGCCTGAATTGTTATTCACTTTAGGGAAGGTTTAGGGCCGATAATGTCGTGCCTCAGCAGGATTGTTAGTCGGCAGAGTGCAACGTTGCCTGACAGGATTGTATCGCACGGGAAAGTCCGCAGGTTACAGCGGAAATGTTGCTTATCTCCTCGGTGGTCAGTTTATTTTCGGACGAACGATAAACCAGTACAAAGCCAAATGATGAGCCGGACTGGCCCAGCGGGATTGTCACGCCTGTGATTTTATTTAATCCAATCAGGTTGCCTTGCAGGCCCATCGCAAACATATCATCGAGTGTGCATACTTTGTTGGACTTGCAGATATTGTCCATCAGCTCCGGGGTGAAAGAATTTTCAAGTTGCTGCTTTTCGAAAGTGATCGGCTGCTCACTTTCGAACATAAATAGCTCAAAGTTCTCCGACTGACGCAAAAAGAAGGTAACATTTGCATCTGTGTTTTCCTCTTTGATAAGTTGGACTACGGAGTATAAAAGGGTATTTAAGTCTGTTATACCGATGATTGACTCGTAGAAATTCGCTATAAAGCTTATCGTCTTCAGACTTTTGATAAAGTCTCTCTGGGCTCCAATAAAGTCATTGCAGAGTATATCTATTTTTTTTGCCTGCTTCTTGCGTGTTTTGTTCAGCTTCTTGATGAGCAGACGCACTCTTCTATGTCGTTGTTTATTTTCCACGATTACCCGTTTATTTTGATAGTTCTCCGAAACTTACCTCCGCCGTTTTGCTTCACGAAGTGAAGAAATGCGGGGGTGTTATAGGTTAGATTCGGATTAACAAAAGACGGGCTTTAAGAATAAACAAATATAAAAGGGCCACGATCACGTAGCCCTATAAACAATAGGTTATCAGTTTTGTGGATATTGGGCGCAATGTAAAATTTGACCTTATCCAGGGGCAACTTAATTTATTGCGATTGGTTTAACTGTGTTTTCGGACCTAAGCTACCCGCACAGACCTGCCGGTAAGTAACCGGCCCACACACTGGCCGACGGATACCTTGCGGGCTCGCACGGCGAAGTCGTCAACCTCTTCGACTTTCTCGAAGCCTACGACCATTGCGTCCACACAGCCCGACTCAAGTGCATACTTAATGGATTCGTCGCGTTTTTCAGAGCTCTTGCCAAACCTTCCCTCACCTATAATCTTCATCCCTATCACGGCCTTGCCCTGTCTGCGTATCGCTTTGAGGACTGCTCCTACCTTGGGCACCTCTTCGACAGTCTTGACGTCCATGCTCACCGCATACGGATTAATGCGGGCATGAACCGAATCGACCCACGGCTCTTTAACACACATCTCAAGGGCCGCCACTGAATGACATGACAGACCATGCGCCCGAACCATGCCTTTCTTTTTGAGCTTTGCCAGAATTTCCATTTGGTCGCCCATTTCTTCCGGCCATTTGTTGCTTGTAACGCAATGGAATAGAATCAGATCTACGTAATCGGTCTTCAGCTCCTTTAAAAAGCGTTCTACGACAACGTCCGGGTTGGGGCGTTCAGATTCCGGTATCCCGCCGCTGCGAAACCATATCTTGCTTGCTATCACATAATCTTCGCGACGCATATTCTTCAGCGCCCCGGCTAAAAACGGGTGCGTTCCATACAAGTCCGCAACGTCAAACAGTCTGACACCACGTTCATAACACCCCATTGCCAGCGCATTAAACTTCTCTTCGCCCATACGAGTATGATTCGATTCCCGATTGCCGCCGCGCATTCCGGTGCCAAGGCCCACGCGGGAGGCCTTTATATTCGTTTTTCCCAACGTTACAAGTTCGTATGGGTCATGTTTTGTTGTTTTTTGCCTTGCGGCGTGCAGGGTCCCTGTTCCTAACAGAACTCCACCCATCCCCGCGATTGACCTGGCTAAAAATTCACGACGTTTCATTTCCATCGCTTTTCACTCCTTAAATATCTGTGTACCCTCTGGTTGTTGTATTATTTCGTAATCAGCCCGGATAACGGCCGTTTTTTCGGATAACCGAAACCAGGCTGAAAAACTTAAGAATATCTAAATCCGCCCGATAACTCAAGAGGATTTTGTCTATATGCAATTCAAGCTAATACGCTCAGCATGTTTTAAGGTTCGTTGATGCAAGAATTTTCCTGCACGTGCAGTGATTCCCCAGATGGCATAACGCAAGTTTTGAGACGGCGAATATTATCGGAAATGAGAAATTATTTATTTCCCCGTATCCGATTGTTATGTGCGGGGAAAATTTTTCGAAGCTCGAGTTTTCTGGATAATTCTTAATCCAGTCCAAGGTTGATTCGCCTGTCTCCGATGATGAAAGCACCATGTCAGCCTTTACGTCATAGCTGAAATATGGTTCCAGTCTCTTCATAACTCCTTCATGAAGCGATTGAAGTGCTTCTGTTTTTTCTATCTCAAAGACCGACACTTTTTCGCCTGCTTGATTTGATTCTGTATGAATACAGACAGCACTTTGCTGTCCTAACGAGCTTTCTTTCGCAGTTGTCTTCAGAATTTTATCTATCTCGTCTATGTTACTTTCGTCAATACAGCCCATAGCCAAAGAAATATGCGGCAGGCAGCTCTCTTTATCCAAAACAATTTTGTCGGCGCATTGTTTCAGAAGTTCTTTATTCGCAGCAATAGCCTTATCCGCCATCTCTTCAGTTGGTAACAGTACAACGTCAACCGCTATTTCAGCCATCAGGCTAACCTCTGTAAAAAGTTCTTGCCGTTTTTTTCTAAAATCGATTCAAGACATCCGAAGTCTTTCAGCGGTACTCATCGGCCAACTCGAACATCGCGAGGATTCGCTCGAGCGCATCGTATGGGGATGTGCCGATATCCACTGTTAATTTGTCGTCCCTGTTGGAAACAGTAATTACGTTTCCTGCCGCGAACAGGATATTGCTGGATGTCCGTTGATGGTTCGTTCGGGTTTTAACCTGAAATGATGCCAGCGATGCATGAGCCAGGAACTGCACATCCGTTGCCAGAGCGGCTATTGGCTGTCCCTTGCTGTTTTTGCCAAGGTCACTTAGTCTGATGTTAAACGTCTTTGGCTTGCCGGTGAGCAGAGCTACGGATGCGTGGCGATAGTAGAAATCACTCTGAGCCTGTGCCTGCCCGACTTTGGCAAGCTGCTCCCTGGCCTCCGACGGCTGGTCTGCTCCCGGGCAGAACATGACCGTGGGTTGATGTGCGAGGTAGTCTTCCAGCAGTAGCCCCAGCCCCACGGGAGCGCCGTCTTCGAGGGACAACAGGCTGGTCACGTCACCGGTCACCGTGTAGAAATTTGAGCCGGTAACCGGTCGGCCGGCTGGCCCGAAGGGGATTGTGTCATCGAAATCATCAGCATAGAGATGAATTGCCACTCCCACCTGGCGGAGATTCCCCGCACAGGCCATCCGCCGTGCATGATGCCTGGCCTGGGCCAGTGCCGGTAATAATATCGCGATCAACAGACTCAGGATACCTATCACCACCAACAGCTCAATAAGAGTAAAGCCGCCGCACCGGTCCCTGTTTACATTCGATGGATAGTTTACTTTGTGCATTTTATTTCTCGAACACAGGGATTGTAATCCACTTTGTCCGATTTATGTTCACAAAAATCTTTTACTCCGTCGAATCCGAAATCGCCTCTGGAAGCGATTCCGCAAGGCGGACATGGTCCAGGTCCCAGAATCCCCCCGGCATACCGGCCGCGCGCAGAGCCAAACCTATGGCCTTTCCCGCCCAGGCGTCACCGGACTGTACCGTCGGCAGGTATAGTGAGACTTCTGTCAACTGTGTCGAAGACATACCCACTGCCTCCACCATCCGGCTTGCGATGTCCACCACATCGTTACCATCGCGATAGAAGAGCACAAGTTCCAGGGCATCCACCGGCTCAGCGGTTGACGGCGAGAACAGGCCGGAAACACTAACCGCCACGCTCAGGCGGTAGCCGCAGCCTGCCTTGTATATACCAGTCAGGTCCTGCTCCAGGGCATTACCCAACTCAGAACCCAGAAAGGCCAGTTGGTTTCCGTCGGCATTGAAAACGTTATCCGGGCTGCCCGCGGGGGTATTTGCGAATACGCCGGTATTGGTACTGGACAGGGTATCGATATCGATTTCCGTCCAGTTATCCACGAAAGGCACCGCCGGAAAACCGTTGGGGTCTATTGCAGGGGCCTCGAATGAGGCGTTCTCTATCGGAATCGATACAGGCAGCGACTCGATTAGCCGCACATTATCCAGATCCCAGAATCCTCCCGGCATACCGGCCGCACGCAAGGCTGCGCCTATGGCCTTGCCCGCCCATGCGTCGCCGGACTGTACTGTCGGAAGGTATAGTGAGACATCCCTTAGATGTGTCGAAGACAGACCCGTTGCTTCTACCGTCCGGCTTTTGATGTCCACCACAACATCGTTCCCGTCGCGATAGAAGAGCACCAGGTCGATGGCATCCACTGGCTCGATGGTTGACGGCGGGAACAGGCTGGAGACACCTGCTCCCACTGTCAGGCGGTAATCACAGCCTACATTATAAGTAGCAGTTAAATCCTGCTCCAGAGCATTACCCGACTCAGAACCCAGAAAGGCCATTTGGCTGCCGTCGGCATTGACTACGTGATCATGGCTGTCCGAGGGGGTATTTGCGAACACGCCGGTATTGCTGCTGGAGAAGGTATCCATGTCTATCTCTGTCCAGTTATCCATGAAAGGCCACGCCGGAAAACCGTTGGGGTCTATTACAGGGGTCTCGAACGAAGCGTTCTCTATCGGAATTGATACTGGTAATGACTCGTTGAGCCGCACATTATCCAAATCCCAGAATCCTCCCGGCATCCCGGCCGCTCGTAGAGCTACGCCTATGGTCTTACCCGCCCAGGCATCGCCGGACTGTACCGTCGGCATCTGCAGCGAGAAATCCATTAACTGTGTCGAAGACAGATCCGTTGCTTCTATCGTCTGACTCACGATGTCCATAACATCGTTCCCGTCGCGATAGAAGAGTACCAGCTCGAGGGCATCCACCGGCTCGATGGTTGACGGCGAGAACAGGCCGGAAACACTCACCGCCACGGTCAGGCGGTAGTCACAACCTGTCTTGTACATAGCGGCCAAATCCTGATCCAGGGCATTACCCGATTCAGAGCCTAAGAAGGCCAGTTGACTTCCGTCGGCATTAACAATGTGGTCCGGATTACCCGCGGGGGTATTTGCGAACACGCCGGTATTGGTACTGGACAGGGTATCGATATCTATCTCTGTCCAGTTATCCACGAAAGGCACCGCCGGAAAACCGTTGGGGTCTATTGCAGGGGCCTCGAACGAAGCGTTCTCTATCGGAATCGATGCTGACCAGACAGGCTTGGCGGCCCATGAGCCCATAAGCACCAACAAAATTAAGCAGATAATCTGACGTAACATATATGTAAACACTCTTTTCTCACCCATTATTAAAAAACAACCACCTTTCTAAAAAAAAATAAAGTTATACAACAAGATACAATAATACACATATAGAGATGGAAAATCAAGTGTAAATGGGGCCCAACAGTGCTTCTAAGGCATGTGTCGCTTCAGAATACGAACAAATCTTTCGCCGCGACGTAATGTTCAGTAGATTACTCTCCTCCTTCAAAAGTAAAGGGGGGGTCGCTCACAAACACCCCCTTTATTTTACACAAAAACTTTTTTGTTAAAATGCCAACTGTCCTGTGGATAGTTATTGTTTTTTCACGAAATGTGAGATTTATTTACAAGGCAGACAAATTGTTACGGTTGTTCCGCTGCCGGGCTTGCTTGTAATGTTCAGCGAGCCTTTATTTAATTGTATGAAGCGAGCTGAGTAAGCGAGCCCCATTCCGCGTTTTCGACCTGCCGCTTTTACTGAGAAAAATGGCTGAATTGCTTTCTGGACGGTTTCGGTGTCCATTCCGCAGCCGGCGTCACTGATTTGCAATTTTATCGAATCGCCGGACTCTGCGGCTTCGGCGGCGATTTTTATTGGCCCGGATTTTTCACCGTAGGATTCAGTGGCATTGGAAATAATATTTGCAATTGCTGATACAATCTGTGCTGAATCCACAAAGACACTCTCGATATCCTCGGCAGCTTCAATTTGAACATCGATGTTTGCGGCATTTGTTTTTTGCCTTGCCAGCTCTATAGCTTCATCGATCATCTGTTTAACGTCTGTCTGTGCTGCTCTTGGCTTCGGCGGCTCAGCAAAACCCATCAGGTTCTCGATAATAGCAGAAGCCTCTCTGGAATTTTTATAAATCTGTTCCAGGATTCTTTTCTTTTCCTGATCGCTCTCGGCCTCAGCGAGCAACTGCGCTCTGCCTGATATCACCGCCAGCGGATTATTTAATTCGTGCGCCGCGCCCGCCGCCATCTCCGCTAAAGCGTTCAAAGAATTTTCTGCAGGAGCAGTACGAGTTTGGGTGTCCTTCGGTTTTGAAATAAGCTGCGCAAATCGCTCGGCAAAACGCTGCTGTTTCTGTTGCGCCAGAGCCATACCTAAAGCAGCTCCTCCAATCGATGCCGAAGTCCTGAACTTTTCCTCGAACAGCTCCGCATCGCCCGGATAATTAAGCTCGAAAGCGATTACTCCTATTGCTTTACCGCCTGAAAGTAAAGGCATCAGCTTTGTTCGATTCGCATCGAATTCAACGTCTAATTGCTCGAACAGCCAGTCGATATAATCATAAGCGTCCAGAATCGCGAAGTTGTTTGCGATTGTTTTTGGTATGACAGATGTTTCCGCCGGAGCGTTTAAGCAAACCATCCTGCTTTGCGAAAGTTCCTCTACAACTACGGCTTCAAGCGTTTGCGAGCGGCGCCGAGGCGCTAAATAAAGACAAACCATACCTGTTTGATAAAACTTCTGCCAGCGGGTTGCAAAGTTTTCTGCTATATCAATCGCGGTGCTCATCGAATTAATACCGCCAAGGAAATCCATTATAAAATCCAAATGGATCGAATCGCTTTGCAACTGTTGATTTTGGCTGGACAATTCTGTATGTTGCCGGGCTAATTGAGCGGCCCCGCCGTGCACAATCTTGCAATAATTAGCCCCTGCCTTTGGTAAATACAGGCCTAAAATGTTGCTCTTTTGTCTTATAGTTTCAGGAAGTTTACTGCTGATTTGCTGTAGCTGCTCAGGGCTTATTGCAAGCCACTGCGATATGGTTTCTGTCGGCTCGGGTGAATCGAAACTTCCGGCCGAGCCGATGCCCGACCGCTGCGCAATAGAATCTGCCAACTGCACGACCGCTGCTATCCTTGCCTCAGGCATGTCCTCAGCAATCGTTACGGTCTGGCTGTGATGCAGCCAGATGGCAAGAACAATCAGATTCGGCAGCCGCCATTGCTGCCCCAGACGTTTGCCTATGATTGTATGGTCGGTGCCGAGGTGCTTTTGCTCGATGACGCGCAGACTTCTCTTTGTTGATTTCGCTTCCTCAATCATGCCGGCAAAACTTTTCGGCATCGTTTCTTCTAGCGCGAGTTTTCCGATATCATGAAGAAGTCCGGCCATGTATGCCAGCTCAGAGTCCATTTGAGGTGTTGCCATCCTGGCGATATTTTTAGCGCAGCATGCAACGGCAAGATTGTGCAGTAAAAGTTCTTTTTTAGCTGCGGCCCTTTCCTTGTCAATTCCGTCGTCAAGGTCAAAGGCCTGTGAAACCTTAATCGATAAAACGGCATCGCGAACATCGTTTGCCGCCAGTTTGTCAAGCCCATGGCGAAGAGAGAACCTCCCATCGGGCAGGCCTGCCCCTCGCTGTTCAATCAGAGAAAGGATACATGCGCTAAGTGCCGGGTCTGATTCGATAATATCAGCTAATGCCGACGGAGAAAACCGGCCCTGTAGGAGCCTGGGGAAAAATTTCGCTGCAATGCAAGGCAGGGTCGATAGAGAATCGAGCCGGCTGACGGTAAGCTCTGTCTCAAGGGCGACTCTTGTGTTAGTAGATTCGTCCGGCATATAGTCGTCCTTGTTTTTTAATTTTAACTTTACACATCAGATTACTCATAACGAGCTGACCTCCGCCCTTATTTTTGTTGACCACCGAGGTTTTACACCGTTCCGCCAGTTGTACCGTATTGTTATTTCATCTGGAGAACAAAAGTGATTTTGTCGGTAAGCTCAGTAATATTAAACGGCTTTCTTATGAAATCTTCAGCGCCGGATTTCAGCAACTGGGCGATTTCATCCTGTTTGACAACGCCGCTTATAATAATGATTTTAATGTTCTCGAATTCGGGGTTCTTTCTTATCGTCTGGCAGACCACGTTTCCGTTGACATCGGGCAGCATATAATCGAGCAGTATCAATTCCGGTCGAAACTTCTCGGTCGCCATTCCCGCCTCGTAGCCGCTTGACGCCGTCTTTATCTCGAATCTGCCGTCACGCTCAAGGACATCCTCTAAAAGCTCTACGATTTCGGAGTCATCATCCACGATGAGTATTTTTCTTTTGCCTGACTCGATTGTATCGAGGGGGATGTTATTGTCCTTCATGAATCTGACAAGGTTCTTGAGTGGAATCCTACGGAATCTTGAGCCTGGAACGCGGAATCCTTCCAATCGACCGGCGTCGAAGCAGCGAATAATTGTTTGTTGGCTTACTTTACAAATGCTCGCGGCTTCGCCGGTGGTAAACAAATCCTTCATTTTATCCATTCCTCTTCTTTAACCAAATCCATTTGATCTAAGCCCCCTCAATTGTCTTATTTGGCCTAATTTAACTTTGGGCTTTAGCATTGTCAAGTATAAAAAATTTTGACATGCCCGATTTTATCTACGAGAGCTTCGATATTATCAGTCCTTAGAGACATTCGAGGATTGGGCAGTAGTTGCTCATGGCCAATAACGTGGAAACTTCAAAACTATAACTTCTTTCTGCAAATAATCTTAAGAATTACGATCTAAGCATAATCATTGAAAAGATGAAGTTTCTAACAGCCGGCGACTTTCTCTGGATTAGGAGAAAAGTTTTTTTTACAGATAAGCTCGATATTATCGGCGGTATGAATTTTAAATAGTGATCCCTATTTCGATAAGTCACTTAACAAAAAAACGTTAGGTATTGTTAACCATGAGGAAATAGTGTTGTTTGAAAAAAATATTTTTATTGTGAACATTTTGATGGAAATATAGGTATAATACTATATAGTAATAATACTATGTTATCTATTGTGGGATTTTGAAATGAACGAAAAGACAGCACAACACGTTGCAGAAGTCCTAAAGGCTGTAGCACACCCGATTAGGCTTAAGATAGTCGAGCTGCTCGAGGCCGGAGAAATGTGTGTCGGTGACATTGTCGGGGCCCTGGGTGGAAAACAGGCCATAACAAGTCAGCAGCTTAATATGATGAAAGACAAAGGTGTTTTAAGTCGCAGGCGTGATGGTGCAAAAGTCTATTACCGGATAGAAAATAAGAATGTAATCAAGTTGCTGCATTGCATCAATGATCATTGTGAACAAAAGAAAGGTTAAAAACAATGGAGATATTTAAAAATACAGTATTTGCAAGTGATGGTAAAACAGGTAAAACTTCTATGAGTGGAATGAGTGAAACCCAGGTCGGTCCGCCTGCACAATATGGAGGTAGCTCGGATCAGTTGAATCCTGAGGAGTTGCTGGTAGCGGCCGTGAACAGTTGCTTGATGATCGTCTTTTTCCATTTTGCGGATAAGTCTCAGGTTGACGTTTTATCTTATACTTCAGAAGCGGAAGGTAAAGTTGAAAAAACAAAAAATGGTCTTCGCTTTACCAATGTCGATGTTGTGGCAAAAGTGAGTTTGGCCGACGCCGATTCGGCTCAAAAAATAAGGGAAATAACTCAACTGACTGAAAAGTATTGTCTTGTTTCCAACTCCCTGGCATGCCATGTTCAATATAATGTCCAGGTGGATGGCTAACTGAATTTACAGATAAACGACAATTGTGGATGAAAAAATGGACTTTAAGCAGAAAATCGCAAATTACACAACAGAGCACTATAAACGAATCACCGTAATAATGGTGCTTTTCACTCTCGTACTCGGCGCATTCATTCCCTTAATCAAGGTCGATACCGACCCGGAAAACATGCTCTCGCCGGATGAGCCTGTGCGGATATTTCACAATCAAACAAAAAAACAGTTCGCTTTAAGTGATATTGTTGTAGTGGGCATCGTCAATAACAAAGACCCGAATGGTGTTTTTAATACTTCATCTTTAGCGAAGGTATATGAGCTGACTGAATTTGCAAAAACACTTCGTTGGCCTTCTGAAGAAGACCCCAATGAGCAAATCGGAGTTATTGAAGTCGATTTACTTGCACTTTCGACAGTTGACCATATAGGCCAGGGCGGTCCCGGTGTGGTTACGTTCGAGTGGCTGATGAAAAAGCCGCCCGCTACTGACGCCGAGGCGATGGAAATCAGAAATAAAGCAATGTCAAATCCTTTACTTAAAGGAACACTTATTTCAGAAGATGGCAAGGCTGTCTGTCTATATCTGCCGTTAACGAGCAAGCATTTGAGTTATCAAATATATAGCAAACTGAAAGAAAAAGTCGCCGAATTCGAAGGCAGCGAGGAATACCACATCACGGGTCTTCCAGTGGCGGAGGACACGTTTGGCGTCGAAATGTTTATCCAGATGGCCGTCTCGGCGCCCCTGGCAATGGTGGTGATATTTATACTTATGCTGCTCTTCTTCCGCAAAATTGTCCTGGTTATCTCGCCGATGATTGTTGCGATGGTTTCGGTCATTTCCACGATGGGGCTTCTCATCGGTCTCGGTTATCCCGTACACATTATGAGTTCGATGATACCGATTTTCCTGATGCCGATAGCTGTCGTGGACTCGGTTCACATTCTTTCCGAATTCTTCGACCTCTATACAAAAGAAAAGGGCAGAAAAAACACGATTCTGGAAGTTATGAGCAACCTGTTTATGCCCATGCTTTACACTTCTTTAACTTCGGCCGCAGGCTTCGCTTCGCTGGCTCTTACGCCGATTCCGCCGGTACAGGTCTTTGGCATCTTTGTCGCTATCGGCATTATGATTGCATGGGTATGCACGATTACTTTCGTCCCAGCTTATGTAATGATGATAAAGGAAAGCTCGCTGGAAAACTTCGGCCATGCATCAAAGCATGCGGAAAAACAAAGCCGGCTCGGCAAATTGCTAAGTGCGACCGGAGGCGTTACCTATACGAAAGCAAAGCCAATTCTCGTAATTATTCTGATAATTACAGCCGTAGCCATGTACGGTATTACACGAATCCAGATAAATGACAATCCTGTTAAATGGTTTTCCAAAAGCCACCCTATCCGGCTGGCGGATATAGAATTAAATAAACATTTTGGTGGGACTTATATGGCCTATCTGGTACTCGACCCCGCTGAAGATAAAACCGTCTCGACTGAATATGTCGGCGACCTTAAAAAGCGGCTTTCAGAAAAGCTGTCCGTCTTAAAAGAGGAACTGCCAAATGCCTCCGCTGTAGCTCCTGAGTTGGAAAAGAAAATTTCCCAATACGCCTCAGACGCCGATAGTAAAGAAGATTTACTAAGAAAATTAAGCGAGTTAGCAAATACAAAACTCGATGCGGCCGAAGACAAAGACTTTGACCTCTGGTATGAGCTTACCGACTTTTTCGAGCTGGAAGCTGAGCGGCTAAAACCCTTCAAGCAGCCCGACGTCCTGCGCTATATCTCAAAACTACAGGAACATCTGGCCCAGTCCGGCCTCGTCGGTAAAAGCAATTCCGTGTCGGATATTGTAAAAAAGGTCCATCAGGAACTGATAGACGGAAAGCCGGAAAATTATAAAATTCCCGATTCTTCAAATGCCGTTGCCCAGTGCCTCCTCCAGTTCCAGAGCAGCCACAATCCCGATGACCTCTGGCACATGGTGACTATTGATTATATGCACACTAATATCTGGATGCAGTTGCCCAGCGGCGATAATAAGGATATGGAGAAAGTCGTTAAAGCGGTCGAAGAATTTTTCAACGAAAATCCGCCGCCGGTTCCCCTCGAACACGATTGGGCGGGACTGACCTATATAAACACCGTCTGGCAGAACAAGATGGTCTGGGGCATGCTCCAGTCGTTTATGGGCAGTTTCATTATCGTCTTTATTATGATGGCGATATTGTTCCGTTCCCCTCTGTGGGGTATCGTATGTATGGTACCTCTCTTGATAACCATAGTTGTTATCTATGGCATAATCGGCCTGGCAGGTAAGGATTACGATATGCCTGTGGCGGTGCTCAGTGCATTGACACTCGGTATGGCCGTCGATTTTGCAATACATTTCCTCGAACGTGCACGGGCAGAGTATGCCGAAACCGGATCTTGGCAGAAAAGTGTCGGCCTGATGTTCCGCGAGCCGGCAAGTGCGATAACAAGAAATGTCCTCGTGATTGCTATAGGATTTTTACCCCTGCTCGCCGCACCTTTGATACCTTATAAGACAGTGGGAATATTCTTATGTGCGATCATGGCCCTGTCCGGAGCTGTTACACTTCTGGCATTACCTGCTATCTTGAAGCTCCTTGAAAAGGTGTTGTTCAAACGAGTGAGCAAAAAACAGTGAATAAAAACTTTTTTCTGGAGGCAAATTATGACGATTGAAAGATGTTTACGAGGAATTGCGGGTTTTTTTGTGCTGCTAAGTGTTTTACTTGCGCATTATCATTCGCAATATTGGCTGTTTTTTACTGCGTTTGTAGGCTTAAATCTGCTGCAGTCAGCCTTTACTAACTACTGCCCGATGATTACCATACTAAAGAAGCTTGGCGTTAAAAGCCAGGCTTGAGAAATGAAACGGAGGTATAAAATGAAACAGATATTAACAGTAATATTGGTTCTTGCTTTGTCCCTGCCGATTTTTGCCGCTGGCGAAAATGGTGCATCCAAAGAGATTCCTGACGTAGAAACTATCGTCAGCAAGGCAAACATCGTAGCTTACTATCAGGGCAAAGACGGCAAGGCGAAAGTCACAATGACAATTACGAACAAGCAGAACCAAAAGCGTCAGCGCCAGTTCAACATCTTAAGAAAAGATACCGAAGACGGCGGGGACCAGAAATATTTTGTTTATTTCTTAAAGCCCCCGGATGTTCGCAAAATGGTCTTTATGGTCCACAAGCACGTCAGCTCGGATAAAGATGACCACAGATGGCTGTATCTGCCTGCTCTTGACCTGGTAAAGCGAATCGCTGCCGGCGACAAACGAACCAGCTTTGTCGGCTCCGACTTTTTATACGAGGATATTTCAGGAAGAAGCCTTAAAGAGGACACTCACGAGCTTATCAAAACCGCCGATAAGTTTTTTGTTGTGAAAAACGTTCCCAAAAAACCCGATACGGTAGAATTCAGCTATTACAATGTCTCGATAGATCGCAAAACTTACGTGCCGATGAAAATGGAATTTTACGATAAGGACAGTAAGCTCTACCGTGTCATTGAATCTGAGAAAGTCGGGAAAATCCAGGATTTCCATACCGTACTCAAGTCTGTTGTTTCCAATCTAAAGACAGGCAGCAAGACGGAAATGGAATTCAGTGATGTCAAATACAACATAAATCTGAAAGATATATTCACGGAAAGGTATCTTCGCAGACCGCCACGGGAGGCAATAAGATGAATCGGCCTTGCTCGATAACTCAACTTTTCGCAATTTGGATTGTTTTGGTTTGTTCTTTGCCAGCATCAAGTGCTGATACTGATGAAAATAACGATAGTTCTTTTTTATCTGAGCTGCCGATAGAAATACACGGCTTTTACGAATCCAGGTCGGGAACTCGACTCCGAAAGGATAAATACGAAAAAGATATCTCGATTATGGAAGATCGGTTCCAGCTCGATTTGTCATCATACCCCGAATGGGGAGACCTGAAAGTCAAGGGTGATGCACTCGCAGACTGGGCTGCTGAGCGAGCTGAATTTGACCTGCGTGAAGCCAACATATTCCTCAGGCCGAATGACTTTTTGGACTTGAAAGTCGGAAGGCAGGCTTTGACCTGGGGGACCGGGGATTTAATCTTTATTAACGACTTGTTCCCGAAGGATTGGCAGTCTTTCTTTATCGGCAGGGATAACGAATATTTGAAAGCGCCGTCGGATGCCGTAAAAGCCGGCCTCTTTGGCGACTGGGCTAATCTTGATATTGTCTACACACCTCGATTTGACCCGGACCGCCATATAGATGGTACGAAACTTTCATACTGGAACTCAAACCTCGGACGCCTCGCGGGCGAAGATGCTGTAATTCATACAGACAAACCCAATAGATGGTTCAGAGATTCCGAACTTGCGGCCAGACTATATAAGAACATTAACAATTACGAATTCGCTCTTTATGGTTATCGCGGCTACTGGAAAAGTCCCAGCGGACAAAACGCTTCGATGAGCCAGGCAATCTTCCCCGACTTAAATGTCTATGGCGCAAGTATTCGTGGGGCGATCGGCAAGGGTATAGGTAATCTGGAAGTTGGTTATTATGAGTCAGCCGATGACCGCAGCGGTAACAACGCTCTCGTTGATAATTCTCAAATGCGCTATCTGGCCGGTTATTCACAGGAAATCGCAAGAGACTTTACAGCGGGCGTTCAATATTATCTTGAACAGATGCAGGATTTCAGCCAGTACAAAAATAGTGTGATATCAGGACCGGCCAGGGACAAAGACAGGCATTTGATAACACTGAGACTTACAAAACTTTTAATGAATCAGAATCTGAGATGTTCGCTTTTCACCTACTTTTCACCATCCGACAAAGATGTTCATATGCGCCCGAACGTTAATTACAAGCTAAATGACAACACGGCCCTGGAGATTGGCGGAAATATATTCTTCGGTGATTACTCGAATACTTTCTTTGGCCAGCTCCAGAATAATACTAATCTGTATGCCGGTATGCGATATAGTTTCTAACCGGCATCTGTTTCCGGATCGCCATCCTGCTGTTCGGCAACCACTACAACGTTAACGGTTGCAGTAACATTATCAGCAAACTTAAGCGTTACTGCATGCGTGCCGACTTCTTTGATATGCTCCGGTAGTTGAACAATCTCGTCGGCGACTTCGAATCCCTGGGCCCGAAGGTTGGCCGCTATCTGACGTTCGGTGACTGAGCCGAATAAATGCCCCTGCTCGTTGGCTTTAGCAGCCACAACGGCCTCGGCACCTTCTACCTTCTTTGCCGCATTTTCGAGTCGTCTGCCGTCATTTATACGCTGCTCTGCACGCTTGGCCTTTTCTTCGGCTATGGCCCTGATGCTGGCGTCGTTTGCCACCTTTGCCAGACCCTGCGGCAGTAAATAGTTTCGTGCGTATCCGACATTGACTTCGACAACGTCACCAAGCCAGCCAAGTTTCGTAATATCTTCACAAAGCAAAATCTTCATCGTGTTAGGCATTTTAGACATTTTTGTCCCCTTGAACATTTTTCCCGTCAGATATAAATGTTGTCCTGTCCTGAAAATATCTGATGGGCTTCATATTTCATTTTTCATATAACATGAATCGGGCGTCCTTAATCGATTCACGAACTACCAATCAAACTGTAAACGGAAGTAATGCCATGTACCGGGCGCGCTTGATTGCTTTTTTCGCCTTTCTCTGACAGCCGGCGCAGTTACCGCTGCGCTTACGCGAGTATATTTTTCCGCGATTGGTTAGAAGCTTTTGCAGTGTACCGATGTCTTTGTAGTCAACGTACCTTATACCTCTTCTGCAAAAACGACATTGTGTTTGTTCGCGGGTTCCTGAGAAGCCCGGCTTTTTCCTGTTATTATTGTTTCTTCTGTTATTGCTTCTTTCTATCATCTTTTACCTCTATCAATTGACTATAGCTAAAATGAACTAAAGTGAGCTAAGGTTAAAAAAATAAATAACTTTAGGCACCTTACAATCCCCTAAAACGGTATATCGTCATCGCTGACCGGCGGTCTTGGTTGATTTCCTGTTCTGTTTGCTTCCTGACCGGCACCACCGCCGCCTCCGGCACCACCACCGCCTCCGGCACCACCACCACCTCTGGCACCGCCGCCACCGCCACCGCCACCACCGAGAAACTCGAAATTCTCAACGGTAACTCTATGTTTACTGCGCTTAGTGCCGTCCTGTGCCTCCCAGCTATCGAAAGTAAGACGCCCTTCGACAAACAGAGGGTTCCCCTTTTTGCAATACTTATTGACAACTTCGGCTCTCTTACCGAACATTCTGCAGTCCACAAAACATGTTTCCTCCCGTTGACTGCCGTCCTGTCCTTTCCAGTTCCGATTAACAGCCAGACCGAAATCAACCACCGGCGTCTGGCTTGGTGTATATGACAACTGCGGGTCACGGGTCAAATTGCCAATCAGCATAATTTTGTTAAAATTAGCCATGCTAACACTCTTCTTTCTGCTTCAACTTAAAATTCGTTTATCCGGCTCTGCTTCTGCCATTAGAGCAAACTTAAGGCTATAGTTGTTCTTTTTCGTCAGCTTGTTCGGAACCTTCGATCTGGTCTTGTTCCAGCGGCTTTTCTATTACATCTTCCGCCACCGGGCTTACGTCCGCCACTGGGCTTACGTCCGCCACCGGGCTTACGTCTGCCACCGGGCTTACGTCCGCTACCGGCAAATCCTCAGTTGTTTCTGCCGGGACCTGTTTGCTTTCTTCTGTTTGCTCAGCTTCTTCTGCCTTCGCAGTTTCTACAACCTCTTTCGCCGGGCTTACTGGCGCGGCTGGAGTTTCCTGTGTCGTTGCTTGTTTTGCTTGTTTTTCTTGTTCCAGCTTCGATGCAGGGGTATCTTTCTCAAGGTCCTCTGGACTGAGGTGTTCGCCGCTGAGAATCAGGACACGCATAATTTTCTCTGAGAGCCGAACGGATGTTTCGATATCCTGTATTCTTCCGCCATCGACTCTGAAATAACTAAGGATATACGTACCTCTGGTTGTTCGTTTAATATCGTATGCCAGTCTCCGGTCGTCCCACTTTTCTATCGAAACAATCTCAGCCTCAGCCTTTTCAAGTATTGTTCTGATAGTCGCGATAATCCCGTCCCAATCTGAACCGGTCAGAGCTGAATCGATAAGAAACATCCCTTCGTATAATTTGTTCTTCGCTACGGTTTCCAAGTTAATTACCTCCCGGTATAATTTATCATTTTTTATCAAATTAGTTGTTTCACTTTATTACAAACACAAAAGTCGCTTTTGACTAATCATCGTACCTGTTAAATTCGTTCATTGTTTTCACTGTGCCGTATTCTATCCAGCAAAATACTGCTTTTCGCGCCCTCTCTATTGCCTCAGCCAGCAAAGGTTCTTCTTCTTTGGCCGGCTTATCGAGAACATGATCCACAGCATCATCTGCACTACTGCGGCCAATTCCGATTCGGCAACGGGCAAAAGCATTTGTGCCGAGCTTTTCGATAATATCTGCCAGACCATTATGCCCTCCGGCAGACCCTTTAGCCCTGATTCTAATCCGGCCGGGCTCAAGGTCCATATCGTCCGTTATCACCAGCAGGTCTCCAACGGAAAGCTTGTAAAAACCCGACGCTGTTGCTACCGACTGACCGCTGCGGTTCATAAACTGCCACGGCTTTAACAATATTAACTTGTTATCCGAAAATTCGCCCGAACCGAAACGTCCGCCGAACTTTCTTTGCTTTACTTCTATATTCAGCGACTTCGACACCGAATCAATTACCTTAAATCCCATGTTATGTCGCGTATTAACATACTCATCGCCCGGGTTACCCAGGCCGACGACAATTTTCATATCGCCCATAGTTCACTTATGCCCAAATGGCCTCATTATTTTTTGGCTTCCGGAGCTTTATTATCCTCGTCTTCAGGTTTATTGGCCTCAGTAATAACCTCCGGTGTAGTCGGCATTTCCTCTTCAACCTCTTCGGTCGTCTTCGCGGCGGCAACTAAATGACAGGTAACAAGGAGCGTTTCCGGCGGACTGATTAGTTTCACTCCTTCGGGAAGCTCGATATCACTGGCATGTAGCGAATCACCCACTCCAATGTCTTTCACCAATACGACGATAGTCTCAGGGATGTCAGTTGGCCTGCATTCAATCTCCAGATGGTCTGCGTGTTCTTCTATAATCCCGCCTTCATGTGTGCCCTTGGCGGCGCCTGCGCTTTTAAGCTCAATTGGAACGTTCACTTTTATCGCTTCGGTAATGTCAACCCGCATCAGGTCTGCATGGATGATGTTCTTGCTTAAATAATCATACTGCAGGTCTTTGACAATGATCTTTTCTTTCTTCTTGTCAATTTGCACATCTAACAGCCTTTGTCCGTGATGCAGTACATCTACGAAGTTATGTGCATCTAACGAAATGGCTACCGGGGCTTGCTTATGCCCGTAAACAATCGCAGGTATCCTGCCTTCCTTTCGTACCTTTTGGACGGAATTTGTACCGACCCGTTCTCGAATTTCTGCTTTCAAAAGCTTTGTTTTTGCCATAATCTTCTTACCTCAAATGGGTCCCATTTCCGGCAGCTTCTCGCAAATTGGGAGACCTTGTCCTTTATCCTGTTCAAATATTGTTAAACAAGTTACTTATTGATTCATTCCTGTGAATTCTCTTTATCGCCTCACCTAACATAGATGCTACGCTTAATACCTTGATACTTTCAACCTCTTGTGCCCGTTCGTTTAACGGTATTGTATTTGTCACTACTATTTCGTCAATCGGCGCCTGCTCCAGCCGTTCAAATGCCGGCGATGCAAAAACACCGTGTGTGGCACTGACAAATACTTTTTCAGCTCCGCGTTCTTTAAGAAGACTCGCGGCACTGCATATTGTCCCTGCTGTGGCAATAATATCATCGCACATCAGAATATTTCTGCCTTCGACCTCACCTATAATCTCATTGGCCTCCACTTCGCTGCCGCTGACTCGTTTTTTATGAACAATCGCCAGCTCTCCCCCAAGGTTCGACGCATATCTGGCTGTCATCTTCATATTGCCAACGTCCGGTGAAACCACCGTCAGGTTATTAATCTTCTTGTCCCTGAAATATTTATTCAATACAAGCTCACCCGTCAGATGATCCACCGGTATGTCAAAAAAGCCCTGCAACTGATTGGCATGAAGGTCTATCGCCAATACTCTGTTGGCTCCGGCGGTCGTTATAAGATTAGCTACGAGTTTCGCTGTAATGGGTACACGTCCTTCGTCTTTCCTGTCCTGTCGGGCATAGCCGAAATATGGAATAACCACAGTAATACGATTGGCGCTGGCTCTTCGCAGGCAGTCTAAATAAATCAAAAGCTCCATTAAATGCTCATCAACCGGCTTGCATGTTGACTGCACGACAAAGCAGTCTCTCCCGCGAACATCGTCCTCGACCCGGATGGCCTTTTCTCCGTCCGGAAACCTTTCTATATGAGCACCGCCAAGTGGAATCCCCAAATATTTGCAGATGTCACTCGCCAGTGTCGGATTACTGCTGCCGGAAAATATCTTCAGGTTATCACTTAGAAACATTTTTCAAAGCCTTTCCACCCAATTCGTTTATACTTTCTTGCGAAACTACTGTTCCCGCATTTATATGTGAGTCGTCTTCTATCTCAAGCGGCGCTATAAGTACCGCACCGGAACCTATATAGCAGTTATCACCTATATGTGTCTGATAGACCTTTTGTCCGTCGAAATTAGCCGTTATCGTCCCGGCCCCAACATTAACTTTTTCCCCTACGGTAGCATCTCCGAGATAGCTGTGATGTCGAACTCGGACACTATCAGACAGGGTCGTATTTTTAACTTCCGTATAAACGCCTAATACAACATCATTTTTCAAAACCGTTCCATGTCTCAGATAAGCGAACGGGCCGATTCGACAGTCCCGGCCGATTTTGACCTCGCCGTGAATATACGTGAACGGCTCGATAACCGTGTCCTGTCCGATTTCCGCTCTTGCGTCGATCCACGTATTACCAGGGTCAACTATCGTTACGCCGCTTTCCATTAGCTCACGCTGAATCCGACGCTGCATAATCTTACTCGCTGCACTAAGCTGTTCTCTGCTGTTGATACCCACCGCCTCCTCGGGAGAAACCGCAGTAATCGCTTCGACCTTATGACCGGTTCCGATGATACCGGAGACCGCATCGGTCAGATAATATTCATTTTTGACATTGTCAGGTTTAACATTCTCCAGGGCTTCAAAAAGGATCTTATTGTTGAACAGGTAATTGCTCGGATTAGTTTCTTTGATAGCTAACTGTGCTTCTGTGCAGTCGCTGTCTTCGATGATACCCTGAATATTGCCGTACTTATCACGTATTATTCGCCCGTATCCCCTCGGCTTATCCAGGAGTGCGGTTGCTAATGTTGCCGCCGACTGCCCCGACTCATGCTTTTCAATAAGTTTCTTTAATGTTTTGGATCTTATCAAAGGCCCGTCGCCGCAAAGTATCAGCGTCTCACCATCAAAATCCTTCAGATGTGCCTTGCAGCACAAGGCCGCATGAGCTGTCCCCAATGGTTTTTTCTGCTGCACCCATACGACATCCTCGACATCAGAGAATCGCTCTTTCACATGCTCGGATGAGAAGCCCACAACGACATACATCTTCGAAATTCCGGCTTCACGACAGGCATCGAGCACGTATGCAAGCATAGGCCGTCCGCACACCTCATGCAGCACCTTTGCTATGCGGGTGTTCATCCTCTTGCTCACACCTGCCGCTAAAATGATCGCTACTCGTTCAGCCATAAAATCGTGCCTGTTCTTCTACTGTACTGCCTGTCATTAGGGGCAAAGTCTTTTTTAATCATTAATCATTAATCATTAATCATTAATCATTAATCATTTAAAACCTACCCGACCAGGACTCGAACCTGGAATATGGCCACCAAAAGGCCATGTGTTGCCAATTACACCATCGGGTAATACAATTGATTCTTGAAAGTCAGCCGCTAAAAAAACACAAGCCAATCAATTGATTGTCACGGAGACCGTATTGTCCCGGCCCGATTTGGCCATGTCGGAGGCTTGAGTCAACCACGCCGTGATACTGCTGACCCCAAAACGAGTTATAAGTTCTTTGTTTTAAGTTTATAGTTGCAACTCAAAACTTAGCACTAAACACTCAAAACTCAATTCTACCCCATGCGACAGAGCGATTTTCTAAACGGTGAACTATATCCGATTCACAAAACCAAATCAACCTTTTTTTTGCAAGAAAATATACCCTGCCCCAAAAATCCGCCACAAAACCAAAAAAAACACACAAAAACACCTCTTACCAATGAAAAATAGTCAAATCATCATTCTTTGTTTGCTTTGTGTACTATACTTTAACCGCCTCATGCTTTTTAATGAAATCCGGGTCAATCTCCACACCTAAACCCGGACCGGTCGGGACTTTAATCTTTCCATCCACCACTTTCAGGGGCGATGTTTTACATTCGAATTGTACATTCGTGTTTAATCCTTTGAATTCATGATGAGCGGATGCATTGGCAAGGGCGGATACGAAATGAATCATATAAAGGTATCCGAGCCCTCCACCGGACATGTGCGGCGTACAACTTTTTCCGAATGCCTGTGCCATACGTGCCACTTTCATCGAACGAATCATCCCCCCAAAATAATAGTTGTCAGGCTGAACAATTCCAAGACCGTCATTGGCAATAAGCCACCTAAAACCATGCAGGCTGTATTCCTGTTCGCCCCCTGCAATTGGAATCCTCAGCGCATCAGCAACCTCTTTGGTCTCTTCATACCAGTCGAAAAGAACAGGTTCTTCGAAAAAACCATAACCATACTCTTCCAGTAACCTGCCGACCCGTATCGCCTCATCCACCGAATAAAAACCGTTTGAGTCTGCATACAAAACCATCTTATCGCCAAACGTCTTGCGGATTAGCGGAATCATTGTTTCCGTCCTTCCCTTCGGCCCAACGGCGTTAATGTCCTTAGTCATGAACATAAGCCCGCCGACTTTAATCTTTACTGCATGGGCATTATACCTCGCGACATCCCTTTTTATCAGCTCTACCGACTCCTCTACCGGCTTCTCACGGTATTCTGTGGCCTGATATACCGCAACCCGCGGATGGTGAATTTCTCCGATCAACTCACCCATGGGCTTGCCGGCAATACGCCCTAACATATCGAGAATCGCAAACTCAATAGTAGCTAAAGGTATCCCGAGCGCCAGCCCGCTTAATCTGAAATTGAGATTGTATATGTACACCTTTTCAAGCAGCAGATCCAGCTCCCGTGCATCCTTACCGATAAAAAAAGGTTTCAGCGTATTGGTAAAAATCGGATAGAGATAACTCATCCCGCTGTGACCAACCGAAATACCTTCTGCACCATCCGAAGAACGTACCCGGCACAAAAAACTGCGTTTATAACGAAGCAATTCGACGCTCTTAATGATAACTGGCCTGGAAAACAGCTCCTTCTTCAGTACAGGCTTCTTTAATATTTCATCAAGCCGGGCGTAATCAGCTCTCTTGCCCTCTGACCCAACGCACGAACCCGGCAATGTGGCGGCAATCCCGCCGGCAAGCGCACTACCTATAAATTTTCGACGATTTGTTCTCATAATATAATTCCCTCTTTCTACAACTCTCAAGCATTCACTCACTTTGAAATATGATTTACCCGACATTTCCCGGATAGATGGCTAAAGACCATAATTTTCTCCGTAAGACATGTGTAATTTTATAAAATTGAACTTGAACTATCAAGATTCTTCCGCTCCAAAGCCGCTTTTTCGAAGATTTTTCAGACATCAGGTACACAAAGGCAGTGTGTGGCGGCCACTGAGTGACAGAACGAATGAAGTGGATGGGAAAACCAATTCTACATTCTTAATTTATATCTTTGCATACGGATTCTGACCGACATGCTTCGCGTATTGCACCAACACTTGAAAATGTTGAAACAAAATATGGCACGGTTACCGTAATCCCCATTTTAAAAATTCTTATCGTATCTATATTTCCTCGCAAGAGCACATCGCCATGATTGATGCCAATTAAGACTGCTCCCACAATTACAGCATATTTCAAAGCACGCTTCACAACCGGCGGACTTATTGCAATTCTAAGCCATTCTGTCATTTCCGAACTCCCCACAACAATTAGTGATCAGGCAATTTCTATATTTTCTTGGTTTGCCTGGAAGCGGCTTCCAATAATACATACTTGGTTTCCGCACAACATCTCAAGTCTTGTATCTTTCCCGGCTGCTATGGTGAATCTATTGTGCAGAAAGTACATCCACGGGATTGATATCGAAGGCACTGCCCTTAACCGTCAACTCAATCACTGCCGCAATCTCGTCGCGACCGGAGGCCGGAAGATGGATTTCGATACTGTTTTTGTTTTGTGTCAGTAAAAGCTGCCCACCGCCCAAAGTGCGGCAGGAAATTATCTTGCGATTGATAGGAGGCAGTACCACTCTATCGTCGGCTTGCCGGTTCATTACATACAAGTAGATTTTGCCGCCTTTGCATGTCGATGCTCCCCACTTACCCGGCTTAAACGGTCCGCCGCGCGTGCCATACACACCACCACCGTATTTCTTCAGCCATGCCCCCATCTGCCTGAGCCTCTCGACCTGGCGCGGCTCTATCCGCCCATCCGGCATCGGCCCGACATTAAACAGCAGATTGCCGTCTCCCCCCACCGTCTGCAGCAAAGTCCGGATACATTCTTTAGCAGACTTCATCTTGTCGTTTGGCTTCCAAGCCCACTGCCGGCAGATTGTCATACATGTTTCCCACGGCCGTTCACGATTGAATCCACCTATCTGCTGCTCGGGAGTATCGTAGTCACCCGCATTGAGGCGAGATTGCTTTGTAGTCCCCGCCATACCATGCCGGCCTTTGCTCACGCGATTATTTATCACCAGGTTCGGCTGAATTTTCTTCAGATAGTCGTAAATTTCGTTTCCATACTCGCGAGTCCACGGTTTTTCCCATTCTCCATCGAACCACATAATACCGAGTGGCCCGTAGTTATCGATAATCTCTTTCGTCTGGTTTTTCAGGTACTCATAGTATCGCGGCATGTTGGGGTTTGGCTTCTCGCTTTTGCCGCCGGGACTGCCCATCGGGTAATCCGGATGGTACCAGTCGCAGATGGAGTGATACGTACTGAATTCGACACCGTATTTTTTACAGGCTTCGGACAGCTCTTTCATTACATCTCGCTTGAACGGTGTGTTGCCAATGTGGTAGTCGGTATATTTAGACGGCCACAGGCAGAATCCGTCATGGTGCTTGGATGTTAGAACAAGATACTTCATCCCCGCCTCACGGGCCACCTTCACCCATTCTTCGGCGTCGAATTTCACGGGATTAAACTGCTTGTAGAGCTGGTCGTACTCTTCGCTTGGCACCTCCCTGCCTCGCGACCAGCCAATCTCGGTCCCTTTTATACTAACGGGTCCCCAGTGGATGAACATACCAAACCGTTTTTCCTGCCACTCGCGCACAGCCTGCGAGGTTGCCGGCCGATCATCTGCTTTGGCAATACTGCTAAAGTTCGCATTGATACATACCCCTGTAATAAAGGCCCCTAAAATC
Organism: Planctomycetota bacterium; assembly: GCA_019456195.1. GTDB lineage: Bacteria > Planctomycetota > Phycisphaerae > Sedimentisphaerales > Anaerobacaceae > NIOZ-UU13. The sequence goes on from VRUK01000071.1 coordinate 26,123, forward strand.
GTAAGCATCACATAAGATTTTCTGAATTGCATAAGGCTTCTCCTTTTTTGTCAGTTAGATCATTACTGGCCACGATACACCCTGCACTCTTTACTCAACAAAAGAACCGGACTTTCCAAAAGCCGGCTTTTGTATTCATAAAATATACCACAATCTCTACAAATTTCAATAGATACTACCAACCAAATCCCCTAATCATCATTCATCAATAATCATTGAAAAGTAGGTAGGGTGCGATGAATCGCACCAATTATTTCTCATAACAGGGGAAGTGCTGCAACTCGACTCATAACAGGGGAAGTGCCACTACCTTGGCCTGCAACAGGGGGCCGGGGGGTAGAAATGCTTCCCTTCTCAATTCCTTTCTTCACCCTGAGCGGAGACGAAGGGTGAGCCGAGTCGAAGGGCTAATTCTCTAATCCGTAATCCTAAACCCCCTATACGCTATATAAAAAAGTCATCCTGAGCATGCCAAAGCCGAGATCAAACGCTCGATCGAGAAGCACTCCACAGAGGGAAAAGACGAAGCCGAAGAGCCAGAGCAGCGTTGCCAAACAGCGAGAGGACATGATCGCTCCAGCATAGCTCAACACAAATCGGATAACGACGCGGTTCAGGAGCGACGCGTCAGCGGCGTCTCACTGGAACCGCTTGTTAGCCCATATCACTAATTGAATACGATGTCCCTTATGCTACGCAATTCAAGAAGTAATGTCGAGTATGTTGAACATTGAAGCAATCTCATCATCCGTAGACTCGTCTTCACACCTGGAACTTGGAGAGAAATCGACATCCTCATCGTTCCGTCCGCTTTCTTCTTCCAACTCGTCGGCCAGGCTGTAAATTACTTCAAGGTCGCTTGCTATGTCAACACTAAGGTCTTCTGCTAGGGACTCCAAAGATTGAGCTTCGTAACGAAATCCATCAGCATCTAGATCCCATTCACCGGAAGCGACACTGTCGGCAACAGAGCAGACTGCCTCTTTAACACGCTCTAGTGCGTCCTCTGGAATTATACTTGGACATTTCTCTATTAAACGGCGGAGGGGGCGTAGGTCATATGCCCACAACGGCTTAGCAAGGAGAGCCTCCCACCCAGTATTTGTGAAATTGAGTGCCCACTCTACACCTTCGTCCACATGACTTGCCAGAGCCTCCATGATATCTGCCAGACCATTCCTATCAAAGCGTCTGTCTTGTATTTCAACCTCCAGCTTTGATAATTCTTTCTGAACTAGATCAAGCAGGGGAGTACAACTATCAGTGCCGATTTCAGCGGCAAGGGCTACCTTGGTTTCGAATGGGAACGGCCAGTGTTCTTTTCGTGTAACGCCTGCGCGTGAGATCATCATAATGCGGCACGGAGGGGACACCAGTACTTTGCGCATCAAAGAGGTTACCCATGCTGGATCTTCCCTGCACATCCGTCGCAAAGCGTCTTGCCCACCTCCATCATATTTCCATGACCACAAAAACTTAACTTGCTCAAAGAATACAACTGCTTCGATAAGTAAAGCCATTTCAGTACAAGCACTCGTGAGGTACTTCTTCACAAAGTCCCTTACAGATGGATTCTGATATCGTACGATAGTGTTCGATCCTTCTCGTTCGTAGGTCAGGAAGTCGCCATCCAGTTCCTTTAGAGCACTCCGAAAGTCTTGTGGTCCCATGGTTGAGCCAAAGTGCTTAGAATAAGTGAGATTAAACGCTTGGTAAGAACGCTCAACGTCAGTAATCAATGTTTGATATGGCATGGTAACCATGACTAGAAGCAGATTACGCGAAGCTTGTGACAGGTGGTTCGCAAAAGCATGCTCCCAGATTGCCATCGGATTGTCCATGCTATCGTGAAAGAGAGTCATGTAGCTGTCGGGGGATACATCACGCAAACGGGTATAGTCGGTTAATAGTTGCACAATTCGAGGACTATAGTTGGGGTGGTCAATGATTGTGAGATATCGTTTATCCTGAAGGAGGAGATTGCGATATCTAGATGGTAGGGCTGAGAAGTAGACATGA
>VRUK01000071.1:28151-30445 GCA_019456195.1 Planctomycetota bacterium
GAAGAGTATCTTGGCTCGGTTCATTCGTGTATATTTTGCTAGGTCGATGATACACTTCTCAGCTTTAAAACCTTCCCTATCTAGCTTTTCGTATTGCTGGTACGCCTGCTGTAAGATGTACTCGCGCGTTGTCAAGATCAGCTTTACCCCCGTAGTTTTTCGAACTGTGTGGATGAAGTCAATTATCCGTTGGTCTTCATTTTTGTTAAGTTTTTCTGAGAAAGATGTTTGACCCAGGAAGTCATCATAGTAAAAAATTCGCCTTGTCTGTGGCTGGATCATGTCCCAAGCATCTGCAATATCTGCGCTCACTCTTACGACTTCGTAACCTGCCCGGCTGTAATGAAGTACCAACATTTCGGCAAGCATTGTTTTACCAATGCCGGGAATACCTGCGATAATACAGAAGTTGTGCTCCTCCAGAATGTGAGCAGCCTCATGAAAGCTCTCATTCGGAACATAAAGTAAGGCATGTTGCTTGATGCGTGAGAGTTCTTCACTGGACATGTTGTAAACATCTGCATGGAGTACTTTTTCCAGGATTGGGAGACTGCTTAACCATAGCTTAATTGTATGCTTTTCAATATGTGGGAATTTGCCCAGAAGATTGTTGAGATCCCCTTTTCCCAATATATCACCTGGACTGCAAATATAGGGAGAGAGCGCCTTTATGATAGCATCTTTCTGAACAGGATTCAAAGGAACAGAAGTAGCAACAATGTATCGTGACGGCTTGAGGGCAGTTATTTTGCTTAGTTCCTTGGACACAAGTCCATGGAGCAAAGCATCAAAGCCGGATTCCACATAGTGCTTACATTGAACGATTAAGGTCTTGTCCTTGTCTGCGGCGAAACGGAAATCTATGCCAAGATCTTTGCCAGGTTTAAATGATTCAAGTGTGAGTCTTAGTTCTTCCTGGAGGAGATTGCGAACAAGATCCTCAAAGTCTATTGGAGATAGGGATCTGAAGTCATAGTTTGTCATGAGATATCAATTTAGCTAACGCGGCGACTGATGAGACGCGAGCTTGCTCGCGGTCTCGATCGAGCCGCATGTTATCAATTCTAAAACATATTTGGATACTGTTTAGACAAAACATCCCCTATATGTCCATGTTTTTTCAGAACAGTTAAAAATGATTCAGACAAGAGATTGCTCTCTTCTGTAGGCATTTCATCAGGAGGATTGTGAATTAACTCGACCTTAATATAAATTCCTGGATTGGAACGACCTGCAATTCGCAAATAGCCCATCATGTCTCCAATTGCTCTTTCGTAATTCAAAGCTGCACTTAAGAGGGCCTCATACTTCTTACCTAATTTGCCTGAAGATATAAGCGCATTTAAACGTGCCGTTTTAAACGGACGATGTGAAAATCTTTCTGTCTCGTTTCTTTCATTCCAACGTCGAGCAAGTGAGACCGCTTCCTTTATCATACGGTCGTTTATTTGCCACTCTTGCACTACCGCAGCTATTAAGTTGTCTTTATTTTCGAGTTCTGAACTTTGATTCCAACCCCAAGTGGCAATCCAACCACCGGCAGCAACTAAGATTGTGCCAAAGGTTATTGCAATCCAGGGATGATTTAAGAAAACAGGCATTGAATTATCCTCATTTGATGTTGATTGATAACAATGTATATATGGTTTCCGTATAAGACTCCAGACCTCTTTGAGTGTCCGTATAACACCCCTTTACATGAAGTCCATAAATAATTCCTTGGGCACGACTTAGGGTACTTCTCACCCTTATTGGGCGTCTTATATGGTTTCCGCATAACATCCCGAAATTCTTTTTGTTAAAAGGAATCCCAACTGCTGTTTTACACTCATAGAATACAAACAAGTTTTGATCTTTCAAGGAAAATGGCTGCCAAATCTGACATTTTCTCCCTTCGGATCGACAGTCCGAACTGCCAAGAACACCAAGCTGAACGAAAAACCTCTGTATTCCGGAGTTTACCCTCGATGTTAGCTGACTTGCTTTACTGTCGGGGGCAATACACTTCACGCAATACTCAATACGAACGAAAATTCGAAGAATTTTCGTTCAAAAACGCTCACAGTTAAAAACAAAAATCTAAATTTTCAAAATTTTTTATCTCCTTAAATAACAACGAGTTACAACCCAAGACCCAAGAAAAATGAGTGAATTTTCGACTCAAACGTGCACACTCGTCTAATTATAGAGGCAGTCTTTTTTTTACCTGCCCCGAGCGAAACTGAAAAGCCTTAGGGGAATTACCAATCATGAGCATCGAGAATCCAACTTTAGCTCACTTTAGGCACTTTAGA
>VRUK01000072.1 GCA_019456195.1 Planctomycetota bacterium
AGGTGATCTGTGAAAAATAATATTGGGCAATTCTCCCACCATAAAGAACACCGCAATCCTTGTGCCGAACAGGATTGATGGTGTCCCCCTGTTCAAGGCTGAAAAATGGGATCCCGATAAGTGGGCGGAACTATTTCATGAAGCCGGCGCCAGATATGTGGTCTTGACGGCGGAACATCATGACGGCTACGCAATGTGGGATTCGGATATTACTCAATGGTGCGCGACGAAAATCGGCCCAAAGCGTGATCTTGTCGGCGACCTGGCTAAAGCCGTCCGCAAGAGAGGCATGAAGTACGCCCCATCCTATCATAGAGAACGACACACGGGTTTTTTCGCCCTGGAAAAGTACGCCATAAAAAGTCCGCCACACCCCGACATTATCGAGGAAATCACACGGATGCCGAAAGCGGCAGAGCTTTACGGCCCCTTCGAATACAGCGATGCCTTCATCAAGGACTACGTTGCCCGCTGGAAAGAAATCGAGAAGAAATACAAGCCGGACTTTATGTGGATTGATGATATTCCAATCTTCTACAAGGTCAAGCCCCACCCCCAAACAAAAAAGTTCAGAGATGCCTTCAAGTATATGATTGCAGACTTCTTTAATGCCGCCGAAGGATGGGGCAAAGAAGTCTATCTTAATAATAAAGGAGCAAACCTGAACTGGCCCGATGGACCGGGCTGCCTGGAAAAGGACAACCTTAAGCTGGACACCATTGGGCCTAAGTGGGAGAATCCGGCCACTCTCGGAACCTCCTACGGATACATGAAAGCTGAAGAGGAGCGGGACGCATACAAAAATCCCACCGAACTGATTCACTTGCTCTGTGATATTGTCAGCAAGAACGGGAACCTCCTGCTGAACATCGGACCAAGAGCTGACGGCACAATTCCTGAGGGTATGCAGCAGCGCCTCTTATCTATGGGAAAGTGGCTCCAGGTCAATGGCGAGGCAATCTATGGTACACGGCCATGGGTGACATTCAAACAGGATACACCGGACCTTAGATTTACAATTAAAGGCAACGCGCTCTACGCCATCGCACTGGCGAAACCAACAAAGCCCTTCGTAATCCAATCAACCAAGGATTGGAAAGCCGGCTCTGTAACAACAGTTAAACTGCTCGGCTCGGATACCGCCATCAAATGGAAAGATACGGACAATGGTATCCGAATCACACCCCCGCGAACATGGCCCGGCAAACACGCATGGGCATTCAAAATTGTTTACAAGAAACAATTACATCGGCGCCCTTGAATCAGTCAGGCAAAGCTCTACAAGCTCGTCGATTACTGCTGTGCCGGCGCACATCACCTTATCCGCCCCGCCCCAGTAGAGTTTCAATGTCCCATCGTCCTCTGGAACAGCCCCGCAGGTAAAGACTACGTTGTGCACATAGCCTGTAACTTCCCACGGGTCTTCCGGCTGTAAAATCCAGCGGTCGCCGACGCCAAGAATCTCAGCCGGGTCATCGAGGTTATGCAAAGCAGCACCCAGCCGATATACATGGCCGTCCATCGTAGGAAAAACGCCGTGGTAGATACTCAGCCAGCCCTGCTCGGTGCGAATCGGCGGAGCACCCGGGCCTATTTTCATCTCGTCCCAGTGGTAAGGTACGGGCTTCATGACCAGTTTCGAATCGCCCCAGTGCCGCAGGTCGGGTGAAAAACTAATCCATATCGACCATGGACTGATGTCCGAATGGGGCCTGTCAAGTTTGGCGTATCTCCCATTGATTTTTTCCGGAAACAGCACGGTGTTTCGGTAATCGGCCTGCGTGATAAAGGCAACTCTTTCGACCGATTGAAAATCCGTTGTCTTTGCCAGGCCTATACGAACACCATGCGCCGAATATGCGCTGTACGTTATATAATACGCATCTTCAAGAAACGTAATGCGAGGGTCTTCTACGCCGAATTCCTCGTACTCACAAAATACAGGCTCTTTACTCGGCGTCATAAAAGGCTCAGGTCTGACTTCGAAACGAAAACCGTCCTCGCTTTCCGCTATACCGATTATGGACCTACCGGTATCGAGGTGCGAGCGAAACAGCATGATATATCGGCCGTCATATTTCGTAACCCCGGCATTATGAACCGTCTGAACCGGATAGGGAATGTCATCCTTTGTCAGGATGGGATTGTCCTTATATCGAGTAACAAATTTACTTTTCATTTATTACATCCTTGCAAATTTTCATTTCTTTTGTTCTTCCCGCCGAAAGATTTCTTCATAGACCTTTTCATAACCGGCAGCCATACAGTCAATCGTAAAGTTCTCTTCCACTCTCCGCCGGCATTTCCTGCGGTCTATCTGCGCGATTTTACCGACGGCCTCCACCGCCTCATCAACATTGTTAACCAAATAGCCCGTTTCTTTATCCGCTATAACCTCCCGGCAGGAACCTAAATCCATCGCGATAACCGGCACCCCGGCCGCCATTGATTCGGCCATCACCAAACCGAACCGCTCGGGTATCAGATTTAGATGGATAACTGCACTTGCCTCTTTAAGAAGCGCATCACGCTGGGCGGGATTAACCGGACCTATATATTGAACCGAAGAATTATTAATGTGCGGCTTGATGAGATTATCGAAGTAACTCTGCTCCTGAATTATGCCTGCTATTATCAAATCCATGCCGCATCTTTTTGCTACATCAATCGCCAGATGCGTCCCCTTATCATTGTGTATCCGCCCGTAATGGACAAGCTTGCCCCCCGGCGTCTCTCTAAAAGTAAGGTTGGACAGATCAATCCCGTTATAAACAGTCGCAACATAAGGCAGTCCCGCATCTCTGTCGGAATCGCTGATGGACGCATAATAGCTGTCTTTGTGGTCGTGATAGACACGCAGTATATCCTGGTCGGAAAAACCGTGTATGGTAGTCAGCATTGGCGTCTTTATCAACGGAAGATAGGTCAAAGGCAGATAATCGAAATTATTATGAATCAGGTCAAACTCATCCGCTCGCTCCATCACCTTGGAAATGTGCAGACAAGTGGAAACCAGCGGAATTTGGTTCTTGTCCTCTTCATAACCTCTTTCGACCCAGCCTTCAAGTTTTGCTTTTGTTACGGATTCTTTCGTCGCAAACAGTGTTACATTTTTCCACCCGCGAGCCACCAGTCCCTCAGTGATATTGCTGGCTACCGTCTCCCACGCACCATAGGCTCGGGGCGGTGTTCGCCAGGCCACAGGCGCTAAAACAGCTATTCGTTTGTTCTTAATATCCATCATGCTTGTATCTCGTATTCTATATCGAACCTTTGCATTTGCTCTGCAATAAATATTGCCACCCGGCCTCAGGAAAAACCAAAGCACGCATTACGAACTGTCGCCGAAAGTTTATCAGCAATATATAATATATCAAGTTTTTTCCCATTCACCAGCGGCCATTACAGATATATTTGTAATCCGGATGAGTATAGCCTCTTGCATTATCAGCACTTAAATGATAGAATTTTATAAGGTGATTAATATCTGCCTTTATATTTCCTCAGCCGGCTCTGAGGTTGGGCTCCGAGGGTAAGAATGAAAAAAGCCTGCTTAATAAACTCATTTGTTTTATGCTTAATTCCAGCACTTGTCGGTGGAGCATTAGCTCAGGAAACACTATTCGAATATCCATATTACCTACTCGATGTTTATAATCCCGACGGTGATTGCTGGAGTGGTATGAATGTTAACGGGCAATGGCCCGTGCCCGTGGATCCGGAGCAGTTGCTCATCGGCCCTCCTCCTTCAGGAGTTTCGGGGGTCACGGTACCCTCGGACCACTGGCTGGAATTCAAGTATCGCGGCCAGCTTATCGACGATCCGGGCGATGATATACTCCTCGTTGAAAATGACGCGGTTAATGAACAAGCCCTCGTTTTCATTACGGACGGTTCCGACCGGGAGTATCTGCTTGGCTACGCTTTCGTCCCCGACATAGGTTTTTACGAACAAACCGAAATCGGTTTTGACATCGCCGGTATTTCATTTCCATTCGTACCATCTACGATACGTATCGTTGGATTAGATTACAGAGGCGGCTCGCCCGGATTTGATTTAGCCAACATTCGTGCGCGGATTAATCCAGACTGCGGTTTCACAGCCTGTAATCCGAATCCTGCTGATGGCGCCAAAAATGTTCCCGTAGATACGCTCCTGAAATGGTCGCCCGGAAGTTCGACACAAAAACATATTGTCTATTTCGGAACCGCTCTTACCGACGTGGACGAAAACGCAGCCCCCATAAATAAACCGACCCAGCCGCAGAATGCCGGCAGCTTCACCCCCCCTGCCCTTGAATTAGGAAAGACTTACTATTGGCGTATCGACCAGATAAATGATAACGATGCTAACAGCCCCTGGACAGGCAACATCTGGAAATTCACAACCACCGAACATCTTGTCATAGACAACTTCGAGTCCTACGATACTTCCACTATACATGATGCATGGACGCAAATTGACCAGGCCTATATCCATCTGTCAAAACATCCTGAACCCTTCCACAAATGCCGTCAGGCCATGGCATTTCGCTACTACTATGATCCCACTTTGTACTCAGAGGCAAAAACTTCATTCACCCCCGCTCAGGACTGGGCCTCAGCCGGCGTTACGGCTCTGGAGCTTTTCTTCTATGGCCAGGCCGATAATTATACTAATACGCAGATGTATATCGCTCTGAGTGACGGTAACACCAATGCAGTTGTGCCATACGATGGCGATGCTAACAACCTCAGTAGCGAAACCTGGCAACTATGGAGAATCAACCTGCAAGATCTCAATGTGAATCTCAGTAACATCGAAAATATCTCGATCGGTTTTACTAAACCCTCTCCCGAATATCCCTATCTCGGTGTCGGTACCATATTCTTCGATGACATCAGGCTCTATCGGTCCCGATGCCTCGAAGAAAACAAACCGGACGCCGATTTCAACGGTGACTGTACTGTTGATTTTCATGACCTAAAGGAATTGGCATACCACTGGCTTGAAAAAGGCCACAATATTTACCCCGTAGAAGCTCCGGATGCTCCCCTCGCCTGGTACAAGTTCGACTACAATGCCAACGACAGCGCCGGCAGCGCCCACGGCCAGACACGCGGGCACCCGACTTACGTCGAGGGCGTCCACGGCCAGGCAATACGTTTCGGCGGCTACATTGATTCTGTAGAAATAACCGGCGCTGCCGAATTATTTTCAAAAACTCGAACCGCAATAACAATCGCCTTCTGGCAATATGGTAACGACTCAATCCATCACACCGATACCCTATGCTGCTCCGACTATGAATATAACGCTTATGACCCCACGATAGCCATTAACCTCGGCTGCTGGAAGTCACCCGGAAAATACAACTGGGACTGCGGCTCGCCATGGTCTTTCGAAAGCCGTCTGAGCGGAAAACACAAATACAAAACCGAATGGTCGAACCGCTGGAACCACTGGGCATTTACTAAGGAAACCAAAACCGGAAGAATGCAGATTTTCCTAAATGGCGTCCTTTACGACAGCCGGATAGGCACAAATTCGCCCATACTTGGTATAACCTCGTTTGAAATCGGCTCAGGATGGTATGGCGGCTATGACGGCCTCATCGACGACTTTCAAATCTACGACTATGCCCTTTCACAACCGGAGATTGCCTACGCGGCTACAAACGGCACCGGCATCTTCGACCTGCCGCTTATCCTTCCTTTCGATTTAAATGGCGACAACCAAATCGACTTCAAAGACTTTGCCATCCTCGCAGACAACTGGCTCGACAAAAATCTCTGGCCATAACTTCCAATTTTTTTGCCTGCCCGGCATTCATTTTTCTCCTTTTTTCCTTGCAAATTCTCATCCTGAATTGTAGATTCCACATAGCGGTCACACCTTGACTTTCAGTTTTGCAACATTCGTCGTCGAGACACCCAGGTTTTACTGAGATACTGACAAGTACAGAACTGTATTATCAACAGTTCGATTTTAATAAAGAAAGGAGTAGAAGAATGAGACGATTCTTATTACTCACCGGCCTGGCCATCCTTATGCCCTTGACCTTGTTGGCTTTGGGGGCAAAAACCGAATCAAGCAAGAATGTCGAGGCTGAATTGAAGTCGCTAAAATCCCAGGTTGCATCTCTTGAAAAGCGGATTAAAACGTTGGAGGCTCAACTGCTGGCTGATAGAACAATCAAAGATCTCCCATTGATTATCCCACAGATGCCCCAGGTACCCAAAGGATGGCGGAAGAGACAATTTAACGGGATTCCCTACTATGTGATTCCACTTCAACAGAACTCGAACAAATAAAATCAGGGAAACCATATAATCATAGCCAGAGCGTATTGCCATCTACGCGTCTCGGTAATATTGAAAGGAGAACACGATGCTATTATCACGACGAAATTTTCGCTGTCTTGTATCGATCAGTCTGCTTCTAATCTGCTTAGCAGCACTAAGTACATGGTTTTGTAACAACGAGGTACAATTTCTTGCTGTAGCTCATGCTGCGGAAGAGCAGAATCAACTCCAAACCGGACATAGTGATAAACTCCGAGAACTTCTAACAGAGCGATATGATATTCTCAAGACTGCCGTGGAAACTCAGGTCAGGCTAAAAGAGATAGGACAAGGTTCCGTAATGGCATTAAGTGCTGCTACTGTTACTATGTTCTATGCCGAAGCCGACCTGTGCACGACTGGCTCCGAGCGGATTAAGGTCTATGAGAAGGTCGTTGATTTGTTGCGAAAGCAAGAGGAGAGATCACAGCGGGAGGTCGCTACCGGTACTGTGTCTCCGGCGGAAGTCATGGAAGCCATACTGCCAAGATTAGAAGCACAAATAAAGCTTGAGAAAGAAAAGCTCGCACAAAATACATCGCGTTATATGCCTAATATGAATATCCTGAAGACCATCAAAGATGCTCGAGATGCTCTTACCGAAAACATCACCAATGCTCAATCAATCGCCTATAAACAGAACATTGTGCACTTCGTTGACAACAATACACTTGTTATTAAGCGCGACTTCTCTCAGGGCAAAAATCTCAAGACTGATCGCCCCCTTGACCTGGCAATATCCGGAAAAGGATTCTTTAATGTCACAGACTCAAAAGGCAGGACCTTCTTTACAAGGTATAGTTCTTTCATAGTACCTCCAAACGGGATGATGACTCTCAGCACAGGACAAGCCCTTGAACCTATCATTTTTATTCCGAAAGATGCACAGAAAATCCATATTGCAAATGACGGCTCCGTCTCATGCACTACTGGCGACGGCAAAGAATCCATTGTAGGCTCAGTAGAATTGTCAAAATTCCCGAACGAAGAAGGGCTTGAATATAAAGGAAAGGGTCTGTACTTGCCAACAAACCGTTCAGGGATTCCTATACATGGCTCTGCTGATTCGGAAGGCTTCGGCCATATCGAATCCGGATTTATAGAAAGCTCAAACGTAGATGTGCCCGAGCAAATCAGAGTATTAAGTGAACTAACCATTTTTGAACAGTCCATAAGTAAAGCCTTAAGCATTGTCCAAAAAGAGCCGATATGGGACGAACAATCACCACTGGCTCCGACCCAGGTGTCAAACGGTAAACTCCCTGTCATAGTACGTCTTAAAACTAAAAATGAGGTCGTAACTATTCTCTCCGGACAAACCGAACCTCTTTATAATGTAACGACAAAAGATGGAAAGATACTGGCTCAATACCTCTCAGAAAAGCAGCTTCAAAAAAAACTGCCCGGCATATATCGCCTCCTGAAGACCTCGTACGCAGACAACCACCCGAACAATGCCTTTATCTGGGCAGGTAGTATTGCACAGCATTGAGCTTGACGATTGTACCGTCCAAAACAGCTTTATCTGGAATACGAAAATCGTCAATTGCGATTTGACGGGTATGACTATCGACGGAGTACCCGTAACGGACATGGTTAAAGCCTATAAAAAAGCAAAATAAAGGCTGTAGAACAGGTATTTTTTTCAAGCCGCCAACGAAAATTGTCGAGTTTGCCCTTATATAGAAGCAATATAATCAAAATTAGACCGAATTTTCATCTCTGCGGCCTGATAATATAGAAAGGAGACCACATGACATCGACTCAAAAAAGGATTTGCTATCTTATTTCAGCCGGCCTGCTTGTAATCTGTCTGACCTCGCCAAACTGCTGGCTCCATGGCCACAATGCACAGTTTCTTACTGCGGCTCGCGCTGCCGAACACCCGATTCAATTCCAGGGCGGCCCGAATGAACAGCTTCGAAAACTTCTTCAGGAACGATACGATGTTCTCAGGCTTCTCGCAGGCCAGCTTAATAAGCAATACGGCGCCGGCCAAGTCGGAATACTGGAGATCAGAGATGTGATTATCGAAATGCTCCACGCTGAAGCCGACCTGTACTCAACCAACACCGAGCGAATAAAGGTCTATGAGAAACTTGTATCAATTCTACATGAACAGGACAAGTCCCTTGCCGGGGAGGTCAATGCCGGCCGGATAAATCAGATGGAATTCCTGAAAGCCAGGGTATCGACAATCCAGGCAAGAATAGACCTTGAGAAACTAAGACTTCCACAAGATATTTCTCAGTAGATACACAACAAACCCGCTGCCGGTTCGTCTGATAGCCCTGTTCGCTTTTGCTTTTGGATTGGCTTTTGCAGTATGGACAATTACTCTGTTTTCCTCAGTTTTTGGATTTGGACTTCGCGGACTTGCAGCTCAGTTGATCTGGATGCGGTTTTTCCTTCTATATATATTCCTATTTTTCCTTTCGTTCCTCCCGCTGCACGGACAACGCCGATTTCCTCTCCGTTCAGCCAGACTTGAATTCTATCGCCCTGAACTTTGGCCGAGAGCGTATTCCAGCTTTCCTTGTCCAGGAGGTCTTCGCGCAAGTTCGCCAGAGCCAGCCCTTTTCCCGGAACCATTACGCTGCCTGTAAACGCCATAGGTTTGCCGCTGTCGAATATCTCGATTCGCACCCCCTTCTCCGCACCCTGCTGATGGCCTGTACCTCGCAGCCATATTCCGGCGTGTATGGGCCACGAGGCCTGGAACGTTACCGCCAACAGGTAATCCTCGTACTCGTCCTTTGTCCAGAGAACGCCGCTTTTGCCGCCTGCTCCTGGCGCTGCAACAATTCTACCCCTCTTAACCGTCCAGGAAACATCGCCCGAAGATTGCCAGCCAGTGAGGTCACTGCCGTTGAATACAGCGGCCCATTCTACAGGCTGCTCATTTCCGGTTTGTATTTCAATCGCTTTTGTAACGTTGTGCGTACCGTGGCAGTCCGTGCAGACCGAGTCATGCGTAACGGCCCGGCCGTTCGGACGAATTCGACCGCGCCAGTTCTTGATAAATTCCTCCACCGCCTTTGAATCATGGTCTTCAAGGCTGTAAAAACTGCCCCCCCCGCCCGGTTTGTGGCATGAAGAATTCGAACACATCGCGCGAACCTCAGAACGACCGAAAAGAAGGTCCGGCTTGGTCATCAGCATTTCATCGTGCATGTGTTCGGTAGATAAACCGTGACATTGGTCACAGGCAACACCCATAGCCAGGTGGTTTACCGTTAGCTCCTCGGTCTTCATGGCCGCATGACAAACGTAACACTTGCTGTTTCCATCCGATTTTTCAGCCTGTGATTCCCGGGCAAAACCAACAGTGAAAACACATACAAAAGCCGCAAATATAATTACCCCCCCAGCAAGATACAAATTGGTTCGTTTGTTCAAGTGCACCGGTTTTCTCCTCGTATTAGCTATATTAAAGCGGCAGGTGCAGTTATACACCTGCCGCCAATGGATATATTATAGAATCCAGCAGATCGTTTCTTGACCGCTATCAAAGTTAATCATCAAAGTATCGATTGCTGGAAAAGCTGCTACACAACTTCCCAGTCGCGGAGCCATTCGTATTCCTGTGGTAGATTCGCCCACTGCCGGTCGGTAATTTCCGTCAGCCACTGCTTATCGGCAGGCGACATTCCAAGAGCCCGGGTGTACGAAGCACGTGCTGCGTTCTCAACTTCATAAACCGTTGTGAGGCCCGGCACCGTAGCGGTGATGGCCTCGTTTGCAAGGATGCACTGAAGCGTCAGGCGGGCAAGGTCATTTTCCGATTTACTTCCGACGCCCATTACCGGGAACTTGGCTATGCCGCTTGTTTCCTTGAAGAGACTGCCGCCGAAGTACGGCTTAATCGTTACGATGCCGACATCCCTCTTAAGGACAACATTAAATATACTCTGCGTCTGGTCGGAGCCATGACCCGGATTGACCTCTTCGACATTACCTGCTATCGGAGCCCGGCCTTTTACCCTGGTCCTTGAACTGCAGGGGAAAATTATCATCTCGAACTGTGGGTACTTATTCAGGACGTGCTCGAACCATGGACGGCAATGACAGGACATGCCAAGATGGCGAACCTTGCCGGCTTTATGCAGCTTATGGAAGGTCTCTATCAGGGATTCAACTTCGGCATCGGTATTGAGCTGATTTGTCCCGAGTTTTCCAGCCATTTTGGCCTGTGGACGCCAAATGTCGAGGTAGTCGGTTTTCAATAGACGCAGACACGTTTCGACATTGAGGGTCTGGTCCTTTATATTGCAGCGATTTGAGCCGCGCGGGCCGAGGTTGTGAATATCGGCGCCAACATACATCCTTTCGCGTCGTCCTTTAAGGGCCTCGCCGTAGCAAAGACACTCAGCCGCGGTGGTAATGTCCAGGTAGTTGATACCCGAGTCTATGCAGGCGCTCACAACATCGGTGCGGTTTTTCTTAACGTCGGCCGGGACTTCCTCATTGGCGAAACTGTCCCAGTACCTGCCGGCATTTCGATTCTTCCAATGACCGCCCAGACTGACCTCGGAGACCATCATGTTAGTCTTGCCCATCCGCCGGTATGTCATCTTCGGGTGGAAATTCAGCACCTTCGGTGTGTGGTGGTGGCCAGCCTGTCCCTCTCCTGCTAAAGCACCGGCAATCGTTCCGGCAGCCACAAGAGATGTATTACGCATGAAATCTCTTCGTGAAAACTTATCGTTGTTCATAGATTCTCCTTTCTAATTCGAGCTGGTTTCGGTGTTTTTCGTTATGCTGAACCTTTAGTTTAAGCCACCGAACCACCTCTAAAGTTAAAAGACCAAATTCAGTGCTTAGAATCTTAATATAATGACACAACAGTGTGTAAATGTCAACCTCATTTCCAATCGTTTTTAACAGCGTTTTCGTATCACAGGAATCGATAAATTTTATAAGAATTTGGGATTCATCTGAGAACTGAAGACAGATATCTGAGGTTTGAAATTGGGTTTGAATTGGCTTTGATTGGGTTTGAATTGGCTTTGTTTTTGGCTTTATTGGCTTTGAATTGGGTTTGTTTTGGCTTTGTTTTGTCTGAATAACCAATTGTCCATTTTTACATATATGCTTGTCATATAAGAGATTACGTTGATTTTGGCCTACTTGACATTGGCTTTGTTTTGCATAAAAAGGGGTGATTTGTAGAGCTTTCTCTACAGTTGTAGAGGATAATTTAGTGAAAAGTGGGCTAAAGTTGGATTCTCGATGCTCATGATTGGTAATTCCCCCAAGGATTTTCCGTTTCGCTCCAATATTGACTCCGCCAAAAGACAGAGGACCTTCGAGATTCACGAATCTGGGTCTGCTGATCCTGTGGTTTTGGCCTTCTGGCCGGGGTGCTTAAGCAGTTTGTAATCAAGGCAAACTGAAAATGTCTATTTTTCGTCGCATAATGGCGATTTGCGTTAGCCATCTGGCTAATATTTGCATATTATAACATATTATCAAACAGGAATCAAGTGGTATAAATAAAAAACTCCGTGACTTGACCCTGTAAATTAGTTTTGAGTTTTTAGTGTTTAGTTTTGAGTTAGATTAGAGATTAATAGGGATTTTGGGGGAAAAGTGGTTGATTTTGTTGGTTTTTTAGCGTTTTTTGTCGAAAATTGCTCGATTTTTCGAGGTATGGATGAGTGGGTGAGTGGCTGTGGATAGTCAAATGACTACGGGCTATTTTTTGCTACAAATATCCTTGCTTGTCTGCAAGAAAACTTTATTATTATTTCATCTCCTGTTGTGCGGCTATGAATAAGAAGGTCGCACAAGTCTAAATAAGGTATTAGCTGTAACTATTATCAATAGAAAGTGTCGTTATGAGTGGATTTCGCCAACAGAAACTTGAAGACTTTGTTGCCTGGGCTGCCCAAAACATAACGGGTTATGAAAAGGGCGAAGCTCAAGTATTTTTGGATCGATTGTTTCAAGCTTTCGGCCAGCCAGGTACTCTGGATATTGGCGGAAAATTTGAATTTCGTATTCGTAAAGCTAAAGAGGATGGTGGAGGTGTAGCTTTTGCTGACTGTGTGTGGAAACCAATTGTTTTACTCGAAATCAAAAAGCGTGGTACGGATCTCAGTAAACACTATAGACAAGCATTTGACTATTGGGTGGATCTTGTACCCAATCGCCCTCGTTACGCTATATTATGCAACTTTGATGAATTTTGGATTTATGATTTTGAAATTCAAATGGATACTCCCGTCGACCAAGTTAAAATCTCTGAATTACCACAGAGATATGGTCCGCTGGCATTCCTGTTTCCGACTAAAGAAAAACCTGTCTTTGGCAATGACCAAGAGGCTGTCACACGTGAGGCTGCTGATTATCTTGCATCATGCTTCAATAACCTGATTAGGCGTAATGTTGATCGTTCACTTGCGCAAAGGTTCATTTTGCAAATGCTGGTAGCTCTATTCGCTGAGGATATAGATCTCCTCGAAAAATACACAGTTATCAGACTTTTCGAAGACTGCAAAAATCCACGTGATAGTTATGACTTGATTGGCGGATTATTCGTTTCGATGAACACTCCAGGTATAACATCAGGGGGACGTTTCAAAGGAGTTGATTATTTCAATGGTGGCATCTTTGCTGAACCTGCTATGGTAGAACTTGAATCCGATGAAATTTACCATCTCAAGCAGGCTGCAAAATCTAACTGGTCTCAAGTTCGGCCTGAAATCTTTGGAACATTGTTTGAGGACTCTCTTGACCAAGAGAAGCGCCACGCTTATGGCGCACACTTCACAAGTCCTGTCGACATAATGAAAATTGTCAGGCCGACAATAGTCGAACCATGGCGTGAGCAGATAGAAAATGCTAAGACATTAAAACGCCTCACAGAGTTGCAGCATATAATGCAGAATTATATTGTTCTTGACCCAGCTTGCGGGTCAGGCAACTTCCTCTATTTGGCCTACCGCGAACTTAAAAAATTAGAGTTTCGCCTATATGAGCGAATGACTGTAAAGTCTTCCAAGCAATTGGAAGGGCAAAGGGCCTTTGGTTTTGTCACGGCGAGGCAGTTCTATGGAATTGATATAATCCCATTTGCAGTGGAATTAGCTAAAGTTACAATGATGATAGGCCGGAAACTTGCTATTGATGAACTGCACATTACTGAAAAACCTCTTCCCTTGGATAACCTCGACTCTAATTTCATTTCGGACGATGCGCTTATAGACTCACTCGGTAATCCACTTGAGTGGCCTAAAGCCAACGTTATAATTGGCAATCCACCATATCTTGGAGCCAAACGCCTCAAACCCGAGCGAGGAGTAGATTATGTCGACAGCATTAGAAAAGCATACCCCAGTGTACCAGGTATGGCCGATTACTGCGTTTATTGGTTCCGTAAAGCTCACGACCATTTGCCTGAATGTACTCCACACAATCCTCTCTCCGGTCATGCCGGTCTCGTTGGCACACAGAATATTCGAAATAACAAGAGCCGTGAAGGGGGCCTCGACTATATCGTAAAAAGCGGTACTATAATAGAGGCTGTAGACAACCAACCTTGGTCTGGTGAAGCAAATGTTCACGTTTCCATTGCCAATTGGATTAAAACAAAAGAATCCAAAATCTTACCAAAAAAGCGGCGTTTATGGTACAAAATAGATGCCCCCGTTGAAAAAAAGGAAATACGCAAACGAGGCAGCAAACCTGCAAACAAAGAATACGAATTAGATTATCGTGTGTGTCAACACATCAATTCAGCGTTGTCTGACCAAACTGATGTAAGTGAGGCAAAGGAACTTATCTGCAATACTGTCCCCCAGCGTGTTTTTCAAGGTCAAGTTCCAGGCCATGAAGCCTTTGTTCTGTCCCTTGCAGAAGCTATTAGACTGATAAATGCAGATAAAAAGAATAAGGCTGTGATTCACCCTTTTCTGATTGGTCGTGATGTCGTAACAGGAAATGGTCAACCAAGTCGTTGGATTATTGATTTTCAAGCGATTGATATGCTGGAAGCCAGCACTTACACTGAGCCGTTTAATCGGATACAAACAAAAGTATTACCAGATAGACGACGAAAAGCAGAAGAAGGGAAATCTAAGACTGGAAAGTTGCGCCCTCATCACCAACTCTTTCTTCGATATTGGTGGCGTCATTCATATGATAGGCCGGAAATGATATCAGTGATTTCGACCATCCCGCGATACATCGTCTGTTCAGGAGTGACTAAAAGGCCAATTTTTAATTTCATTCATAGAGATATCCGACCAGACCACGCGGTTTTTGTGTTTGCTTTTGCTGATGACTACAGCTTTGGAATTCTTCAAAGTTATGCGCATTGGTTATGGTTCACTACAAAGTGCTCAAAGCTTAAATCGGATTTTCGATATACACCTCCGACAGTTTACAATACTTTTCCTTGGCCTCAGTCACCAACTATAAATCAGATTGATGCAGTTGCTACGGCTGGACGAGAGGTCAGGCGAATTCGTGACGAGACGTTAAGAAATATTAAGGGAGGATTACGTGCTATTTATAGAACGTTGGAATTGCCTGGAAAAAACCCGCTACAAGATGCACACGCTACTCTTAACGCTGTGGTTCTGGATGCCTATGGATTTTCTCCCAAAACGGATCTGCTCAAACAATTGTTGGAATTAAATATAGGTGTTGCTGAACTAATAAATGCAGGTGAAACTGTTACTGCCCCGGGTATTCCAATAAATTATCCAAATGCTGCTCAACTTGTTACTGAAGACTGTGTAACATCTTAAGGAATAATTTATTACAATATTACTGCTCGGCTTAGCTGCGGTGATGGTGAGTTTATATATCATTTCTACCGGAAGCTGGCATTAGCATGAATGTGTCCCGAACAAAATCAGACTTCCGAAGGCACTTCTTTAGGTACGGAGTCTTTGACAAATGCTTTAAGTGACTGCGGCTCGGCGACTTTTCGATAGCCCATCGCTTTTATGACTTCAAAAACCTCTGTCCATGTCGGAAAGCGTTTTGAGTTCTTCCTTTTATATTCATCGATGGCCAAAATAAACTCAAACTGTTCATCGGACATCTGGCCCTGCTCGGCGGATTTTCGTTCTTCGCTCAGCCGTCTGCCCGGGCCTCGTCGGCGGTCAAGCCCTAAACGCCTGTCAACAACATTAGCTCTGCGATCTTCGTCACCACTATACTCTGTAATATTTTCTTTATCCATTATGTTAAACCTCATTTTTATATTGTTAGTTTATTGGATATGAAAGCAGTCAATAACTGCACGGTTAGAATTACAAGAGACTGTCCGGCCTTTTGAATTCGTCTGTGGTCAGAAGACTAAAAGTCATCCTCAAAAAGCTCATCGTCGAAATCGCCGCTGTCTCCTTCATCCAGTGCATAATCATAGAAATCATCATACGCCTGCTGCGACTCAATTATTACGTGTGCTTCATCGAGAAAATCTTCCGGAACCATTACGGCGATTTCTTTGGAACCTAATGCCGATTCCTTCTGCTCACTGATTACGGCAGAGACATCATTGACTTCCAGCAGAGATTTGAACTCTCTGGCCTGCTCCAAATCATCGGCAAATACAACGACAACGTACCCTTGCAGTTTGGCCTGCGGTCTATGTGCTTTTTTGGAATGCTTTGCCATTTTATTCCTCCACAACAAACATAGGCATTAAATGCCCCTTCCAATGTTTAATATCCCCTCTTTTACTTATCTCGTTATTATAAGGCCGTCATAAGCCTCTCTTTTGAATATTTTCGTCAAATTAGACTCCATAAATTATCAAAAATTACCAACTTAAACGAAAAACTTTGACTTGCCGGTTCCGGCTCTCTGACTAACCTGTGTCTGAGAGCTCGAATATTGTAAAAATTTAGTGTTTTAAGCATATTTTTTTGTTGCAAACTCCGTTGATTACATGTAATAACAACGCTCAATGGTGTGCCGGACTTAAGGATTTGGTTTCGGCGTAATTACAGTTTAACCTTTTAACAGGGAGGATTTCAGAATGGCAAAAGAATCTTTGGTCGTAGCAAGCAAAGTTAAGGCTTATATCAAAAGCCAAGAGATGATGACTTCATCCGACGCTCTTGAGGCACTCAGTGATAAGGTCTATGGTATCCTTGACGCTGCAATAGCCCGAACCAAGGCCAATCGTCGCAGCACAGTCAAGCCACAGGACTTGTAGGCCCCGTTAGAAACTCACCGGTATTTTCTTTCTAACAGGAACAACAATTTACTCGCTAACGTCTTTTGACTAAACATCTTACGGCTGCGGTAGAGTTGTTTAAAACAAGCCGTTCCGCTATAAAAAGAAAGCGTAACGGCTTGTTTTACAGGTTCAAAAAGATATAAAAACACATTACTTTGACTAAAGCGAATTTAGAAGGATGTGTAATCTTCGGTATCTGTAAGGCTCAAATCGAACAATCTTGTTCCAATAATCATAATAGGCGTAATCCAAAGCCTGTTTTACGCTTATAACGGTAAAAATTAATACAATCCGCATTCAAATTGGACACCGGCCTATAAAATGTACTATTACAATAGCAAAATTCCCGATTTTGAAAATTTTTTGTGAACTTTCAGCCTCGAAAATTCCGATTTATATATTAATAACAAGTGATGTTAGGGTGGATGCCGTATCTTTTTTTATCGGCTTTGGATTAAGTACAGTGTAACTTACTGCCGATAATGGCCTTATTAAGCTAAATGGCAGGTGACTTTGATAAACAACCGTGCAGCAGTAGAATAGCATGTTTATTAAGATATGGTTGAGCAAAAAGGTTTATTGCAGCTTCTTGTCGAATAAAATATTATTAAAATAAGCCAATAAATAGTAGAGGGGTGTAAATGAAAGTTTTCATGTTAGGTTGGGAGTTTCCACCGTTTATCAGCGGTGGTCTGGGCACGGCCTGTTATGGGCTTACCCGGGCAATGGACCAACTTGGCCTGGAAGTTACCTTCGTTTTACCAAAAATGGTCGAGAGTAGTTATGCTACTCATGTGAAGCTGCTAAGCCCGGACTCATGGATATCATCAGCATCTTTTAGGCTCAGTGAATTCAAAAATGTAAAATTTCACGCAATCAGCTCCGCTCTTCAACCATATACAACGCCGGATTCTTACCGTCGTCAAATCGAAGAAACTCTCAGACAAAAACAAAAATCTCTCGGCAGCAGCCTCAGCCAAGCAGGCCAAATCACCTGCGGGGATGATTACAGCACGGATATGTACACAGAGGTCCATCGCTATGCCGCGGTCGCTGTTGAATTAGCTAAACATGAGCAGTTTGACATTGTACACGCCCATGACTGGATGACCTATCCTGCGGGAATCGCAGTATCAGCTTTCACCGGAAAACCCTTGATTGTGCACGTACATTCGACAGAATTCGACCGCAGTGGTGAGAACATCAATCAGACGATTTATAACATCGAGCGCCAGGGTATGGAACGGGCAAGCAAAGTCATCACCGTCAGTCATTTCACACGCAGTACGGTAATTAACCGATATGGTATTAGCGGTGATAAAATTGAAGTGGTATATAACGGCGTCGAGCGTAACGGCAACGGGTCTTTGGCGGAAACAGGTATAAAAAAGGACGAGAAACTTGTCCTGTTTTTAGGCCGAATCACCATGCAAAAAGGCCCCGAGTACTTTCTCCAAGCCGCAAAGAAAGTCCTGGAACTAATGGATGACGTCAAGTTTGTGATGGTCGGCTCCGGCGATATGATGCACCGCTCGATTGAAATGGCGGCCGAACTCGGCATCGGACATAAAGTGCTGTTCACAGGCTTTTTGCGAGGCGAAGACGTCCAAAAAATATATCAAATGGCTGACCTGTATGTGATGCCTTCCGTATCGGAACCTTTTGGAATCGCTCCCCTTGAGGCCTTGAACAACGATGTTCCAGTCATAATAAGCAAGCAAAGTGGTGTATCAGAAGTCTTGACGCATGCTCTTAAAGTTGACTTCTGGGACACAGATGAAATTGCCAACAAAATGATAGCCGTATTGAAATATCCACCATTGCAAGAGACCCTGGCGAGCCATGGCAATTTTGAGGTGAGAAAATTAAGATGGAAAGACGCAGCAGTCAAGTGCGCCAAAATTTATGAAGAAACACTGGTTGCGGTTTAACAGAATCACACAAAATATAAACACAATACGAGATTAAATTATGCCTTCGGTATGTTTCTATTTTCAAGTTCATCAGCCCATGAGGCTCAGACACTATACGGTGTTTGACCAAAACGACTATTATTTCGACGACTACAAAAATGCTTCTATTTGCCGGAAGGTCGCAAACAAATGTTATCTTCCCGCAAATCGACTGATCCTTGATTTGATAAATCGATTCGACGGCCGATTCAAAGTGGCATACAGTATAACAGGCGTATTGCTGGAGCAGTTGCAGACATTCTCTCCGGAAGTTATGAGCACATTCGATGCCCTTGCGGAGACCGGCTGCGTGGAATTTCTGGCTGAGACATATTATCACAGCCTGAGCTTTTTATATTCCCGCAACGAATTCGTAGAGCAGGTAAACAAGCACGTCGAAACCATCAATAAATATTTCGGCCAAAAGCCGCGAATATTCAGAAATACCGAACTGATATACAATAACGAGCTGGCCACACTTATCGAGTCAACAGGCAATTTTGACGCGATAATAACCGAAGGTGCGGACCATATCCTGGGCTACCGAAGTCCCAATTTTGTCTATAAGCCCAAAGACTGCAAACATTTGAAGCTTTTACTGAAAAACTATGCGCTCAGCGACGACATAGCATTCAGGTTTTCCAATCGTGACTGGACACAATGGCCTTTGACGGCAGACAAGTTCGCCCAATGGATAAGTGATGTCAACGGCAACGGCAATGTCGTCAACCTGTTTATGGACTACGAGACATTCGGCGAGCACCAATGGGAAGACACAGGTATATTCGATTTCATGCGTCATCTGCCGGAAACGGTCTTAAGGCACCCTGACAACAATTTTAAGACTCCAAGCGAGGTAGTGGACAGTTATCAGCCTGTGGGCATAGTTGATGTACTGCACGTTATAAGCTGGGCAGATATTGAAAGAGATCTTTCAGCCTGGGTCGGAAACGCCATGCAATCCAATGCCATCCACGAACTTTACCGTCTCGAAAAGAAAATCAAAAAAACCGCCAACGAAAAAATCATTTCGGACTGGCGAAAACTTCAGGTATCGGACCATTTTTATTATATGTGCACAAAATACTTTGCCGACGGCGACGTGCATAAATATTTTAATCCTTATAATTCACCTTACGACTCTTATATAAACTTTATGAATGTATTAGGTAATCTTAGCAGCCGTTGTTCCAAAACCCCAGAAAAGCAAGCGGCGTCGCTGACACCGCAACAAAAGGCGACAAAGCGGTTTTTGCAAGCAGGCTCACACATTAATAAACCGTCCGATTTGTCCGTCAATTCTGCCGGAGCAAAATAGATGTTTTGTTTTTTTTCTGCTTCAAGCAACTTTGATTTTCCTCCAGCAAAGATGTTATAATGGAGTAATATAATACGATAAAAGGAATGTCGGGGGAGCCTGATATATTCCAACGATGACGTTTTCCGGAGCAAGATTGTGTTAGCACTGCAAAAAGCTGATAGTAGATGGTCCCTGTTTCGCAACAAGTCTCATAATGGCAGCCCTGCAAAAGTACTCATATCAACTGCCAACCAACCTATTGAGGATTCATTGACAAAGGAATGGCTGTTGACCAACGAGCACGGCAGCTACGCATCATCGACCATCGTCGGCTGTAATACCCGGGGATATCATGGGCTGCTCATCGGCTCGCTTAATCCTCCGGTTAACAGGATAATGGCGCTGGCCTATTGTCTGGAGATGGTTATTGTTAAAGGGCAGTCATTTAACCTTTCAACGTTTGAATTCAACGGCAAATTCACGCCGAGGGGCTTTACCCTTCTAAAACAATTCCGACAGGATTTCGGGGTACATTTCGACTACGAACTGGGCAAACTCAAACTGACTAAATCCATATATCTTCTCCGCGATAAAGATACCGTAGCGATGGTCTATGACTTTACCAGAGTTCCGGAACCGCTGGAGTTTGTTTCAAGGCCTTTCGTCGGCCTCAGGGACTTCCACACCCTGCAGCAGTCTCACGCTCCGTTATGTTCCAAACGGCTCGGCGACAGCGTGCTGGTTCATCATGATGTGCCGAATAGCTGTGAGTTATTGCTGAACTGCCCATCCGTGAACTTTGTCGTCGATCGTCAATGGTGGTTTAATTTCGTATATCGGAGCAATAAAGAAAGGGGTCAGGACTTTACCGAAGACTTGTGGACCCCAGGCTTTTTCAAGCAACGGATAGAAAAACCGGGCAAAATTGTTTTATGGGCAACTCTAAGCCCGCCGCAGTCCCACTGCAAGCCCGAAGAGCTGACAGGGCTTAATATCGAAACAGTTCGAAAAAATCTGCTAAGGCATCAGGAAAACATAAAACGCAAAGCCATCTCGATGCAAGTATCTAAAAATGGGAATCAAGTATCGAATTTCGAGACACTTTGTCTGACTGCCGATGCTTTTATTGCAAAACGACATACAAACAATCACGACAGAACCACTATTCTGGCCGGCTACCCATGGTTTGCAGACTGGGGCAGAGATGCTTTTATTTCTTTGCCGGGGCTGCTACTGTCAACCGGCAGGTTTGACGAGGCGAAATCAGTCTTAACTACATTCGCCTCAGCGGCAGATGAAGGTATGATTCCAAATCGTTTTGATGACAGGAGCGGCACAACTTATTTTAACAGCGTTGATGCTTCTCTTTGGTTTATCAATGCGGCTTTTCAATATCACAAGGCCACCGGCGATACAAATACCTTCAATCAGGAGCTCATGCCGACAATCCGCTGGATTATAGAGTCCTACCATAAAGGAACTCGGTTCGACATTCATGCCGATGCCGATGGCCTTATAACAGCAGGTAATGACCAAACACAGTTAACATGGATGGACGCCAAATACGAAGGGCTCGCCTTTACGCCCAGATGTGGAAAAGCGGTCGAGATTAACGCCCTGTGGTATAATGCTCTCTGCCTGTTAGCCCAATTTGACGCCGATTTGGATATAGAAAACTCGGAGCACTCCGTAGAGAATCCCAATGACTATAAATCAATGGCAGAGAAAGTTCGGACCAGTTTTTGCGAACTATTCTGGAACAAACGCAAGGGTTACTTAAACGACTGCATTTTGCCTGATGGAGCGGTCGAAGACAGTCTCCGGCCGAACCAGATATTCGCGGTTTCACTTGGGTTTTCCCCATTGTCGCCATCACAGCAAAAAGCCGTCGTAAAGGCAGTGCAAAAACAGTTGTTGACGCCTTACGGACTGCGAACATTGAACGTTAAAAACAGCAACTATCATGGTATATATACCGGCCCGCAACAACAACGCGATGAAGCTTATCACCAGGGTACAATATGGTCATTTCTATTAGGGCCGTTTGTGGAAAGTTTCCTGAAGGTCAACGGATTCAGCCGTAAAAGCAAAAAAAAGGCGGCGGAATTTATCCAGCCTCTGCTGAAGCACCTCACTGAGGACGGCTGTCTCGGGTCCGTTTCGGAGATATTTGACGGCGATAAGCCGCACAAACCAAAAGGATGCTTTGCCCAGGCATGGGGCGTCGCCGAACTCATCAGGGCGTATCAGTTGATAAACGACTAAATTCCTCTGCCTGCTGCTGATCATAAGATCAACATTCAACACTTTAATTCTTCCCGAATCAGGCAGCCGTCACAGGGGCAGAAGGCTCGAATATTCTCCTCCGGCGTGGCGGGCGGTACTTCACAGCCCGGCATTAAAATGAATTTGTCCGGGACATCTTTGAGGCACTGTCTGGCGACATCGGCTACTTCTTCGGCGCTGCCCTCAAACAAGACACCTGCCGGATTGAAATTACCGCACAGTGTAATCTGAGGTCCTGCAAGCTCTCTGGCCTTCTCAAGAGGGACCATCCAGTCAACGTCTATAATATCGGCGCCGCTTTGTGCCATGTATGAAATATGGTTATTGATATTGCCGCAAATATGCAGCTTAACGGCAGCCCCGGCCTCGTGAACAGCCGCTATCAGCTTCCGCTCTAACGGAAGAA
The DNA here is from genome assembly GCA_019456195.1 of Planctomycetota bacterium. Classification (GTDB taxonomy): domain Bacteria; phylum Planctomycetota; class Phycisphaerae; order Sedimentisphaerales; family Anaerobacaceae; genus NIOZ-UU13. Next base: position 22,470 of record VRUK01000072.1, read on the forward strand.
CAAATTCTTTATACATATCAGGTGCAATAAGACTTGCCGCGGCATCACCTATTCCAATCATATCCGCCCCGGCCTCTACCTGAGCAGTCGCAAAGGTAATTGCATTTCGAACGATTACCTCACCAGCTTTGATAAACATTTCAGGTCTGTCGATAAGGTCCATGAACGTGCTTTCCACACCACGCAGGTCCGCGTATTCCGCCATTGGGCCTTCGGCCCAGCCTAATACACTGTGGGTTTGCCCAACCTCCTCGGCCATCTTATGCACACTTTCAATCCGCTGCTTCGTTCGTTCTGAGTTTGCGATATCAAACGGCTTTACCTTAGATATTTCATCATGAGTTTTTATCAGTAAATCTTTCGGCTTGCCAACTCCTTCGGGCGGATATTCGAATTCCATTCCATAAGCAGACGCTTCACGCCAGGGATCGCTTATCGCACTTATCTGATCGATATTAAACGCCCGTGTAACCGCAAGTTGAGCCTGAGCCAGGACGTCGCCATCGAGATAATAATCTCTGTATGAACGCCCGATGAAATTAGCAGCCCAGGCCATAAAGATAGGAGTAACGGCCGGACGGTCGTAAGAATCTCCATTCATAATCGCATAAATTCGTTCTTTTGGAGTCATAAAATCACCTTATGTTATTTTGACAAATCAGCCGATTTGACCAGAGCCAAAAACGAGCTTTTCACCTGCTCAAATGTCGGTAGCCTCTGAGCTTTTCCGGTACCGGTCTTTTTGAGCCAACGGGGCGAAATCATAAGCAAATAATCAAAGCCGGCGGGAATCACGTCCTGGCTCTGGCGAAACGCCTCACGCAGCAGCCGCTTTAACCGGTTACGTACAACTGCGTTTCCACATGATTTGCCTACAGATACCCCAAGTCGAGCAAAGCTGCAATCGTTTTCGGCCATATACATAGTAAGCATATCCCTGCTTCGACGCCGGCCGCGATCCAAAACAGATTTGAACTGGCTGTTACTGATGAGCCTTTTCTCTTTCGAAAATGAAAGCCGCTTCAATATTCCACCACAAGAAAAATAATTCTGCCTCTCAGAGCCAAAACATAGCACTACATTTACGCCATACTATCAGCTTTTTGCTGTCTTGACAATACCTCGGCGCTCAGAGACCTGCGGACTGCACGACAATTCAAAACACCAATAAATCCGTCGTCTTCACTTGAATTCACAACCGGCAGGTGATCGAGGTCAAGATGCTTTGTTCTCTCAAATGCCTCAGCCAAAGGCACATCAGGTGTTACCTTGACAATGACAGGCTCGACTATATCCAGAGCCACCAGCCAGTCGTTCAGCTCCTGTGTGGCAAAAGTGTTTCTGATACCATCCAGCGTTATGCCGCCTATTAACTTGTTGTCATTGTCAACAACCGAGTAGAAGAAATTATTGGTACTGCTCACCGTTTTGATAACTTCACTCAGGGGCATTCCCGCTGAAATAACCGGTACATCCTTATCCATAACGTCACCGACATTTTTCGTCTTAATAAGGTCTTCTTCTGTGATATTCATCCCTACTTCACCGGCTTTTTTCAGGCCTATCTTCGTACACAACGGACCGATTAACTGAAGGATAAAGACCCCTAATATTATCACCGACAGCATCATGTCCCCGACAGGCCCTTCGAATCGATGACTTGCCATAATCAACAAAGCAATTGCAATAGTGCCCTGCTGATACAAACAAAAGCCCAGATATTTCCTGATTGGGGAGACTGCCTTCGAATAGACCGAACCAATATACGAACCTGTAGTCTTGCCTACGACACTTCCAAGGACATAAACAAGAGCCAACAGCCAGATTTGGCCTTTCATACTTACGTTCAGCCGGGCGCCGATAATCACAAAAAACAGAACGTAAACAGGCGGGGAAAATTTGCGAACAATTTCAAAACTTCTCAGACTGCGACGAGGCGAAAGGTTTATCAAAGTCGCGCCACAAGCCATAGATGATAGAATTACATCGAACTCCAGTTTTATAGCCAGCCCGATAGTCAGCACTAAAAGACCGATTGAAAAAACCAGGATTTTCTCTTCATCATCAAGCCGCCTTATAATCCATCTTAATAACAGGCCCGCCGCCAGACCCAGTGCCAGGGAACCGATAACTTCATAAAATGAATGAAACATCATTGTAAGAAGACCAGCTTCCTTATGGCCGGTAAGAAAAGTCGCCAAACTGACACTTATAATATACAGAATCAAAGCAAGCGCATCATCGAGCGCAACGATTGCCGTGAGCATCGTTGTAAGAGGCCCGCGTGTCTTGTATTCCCACAATACACTTACAGTTGAAGCCGGGTCTGTCGCCGAACAGATGGCCCCGAATACTACTCCAACCGCCAATGCCATGTGCCAGTCAAAGAACAAGCAAAGCACTGCAAAAGAAAGTGACCCGACCAATAAAAAGGCTATTCCTCCTTCGAACAGCAAAATAGCGGGAACCTGCCTGCCAAACTTTACAAAGATATCGCGTTTAAGCTCACCGCCAATTAAAAAACCGATAATCCCCAATGTAAACAGGTTGATTGGTTCGAGAGCCTCTATTGTCTTAGGTGAAATAACACCCAGCACCGGCCCAAGTATTACACCAATAATTATGTAACCGATTATTTGGGGAATATGAAGCTGTTGAATTATCTTCGCCCCCACCGTCCCGCCAAAAATCGCTATACCTAAAAGCAGGAAAATATTAAGCCCTTCGGACTCTGCTAAAATTGTACTTAATAACTCATTCATAATCAGTATTCACAAAATAGAAAGCTTTAAACGGCTGAGATTTAAAGGCTTGTTGTGTTTTTTGAACGCCGGTCTGCGATAGTTTTTTTGCCGTTGTCGAGGGCTCCGGCGAGAACCATATCCCTGAAATTAACCATAGGGTCGTAGAATTTCCTTTTCAAATCAACCGAATTAACCATTATACCGGGACGATTCAGCCTTAGCTGTTGTACTATTTTGCCGTCCGGCTGGATAAAACAAGATGGATACGGGGAATAATACCCGCTCGAATTTGCACAGCTTATCCAGAAATAATTCGTCGCAGCCCGGCACTGCATCGTCTGCCGCATAATGTGCGTATGTACACTCTGGCCCTGTTGACGGGCATTGTAAAACGACTGGAAAATGCACTTGACTCCTTCCTTGTAAAGCGGGCGATACAGTTCGGGAAATCGCAAATCAAAGCATATAAGCAATGAGCATTTAATACCTTTGATGGTAAAGTTCACAAACCTGTTACCCGGTGTCAAACGCCGTAAATCGCCGGGAGTGCAAAACCTCTTGTCGTAGCGGTCAGCAATTTTTCCTTTAGGATTGATAAGATACAAGCTGTTGTGAGGCTTGTTTGGCTCGGTCAATCTATGAGTACTTCCCAGAACAACCCAAATCTTAAGCTCGCCGGCAAGTGCCATAATTTTTTCGGTCTCTTCTTTGAGAAGCTCCCAATCATATCCGGCAAAATTCGGAAAGTCGGTACCGACATAACCGCTAAGAGCGCATTCGGAAAAATGAATGATATCGGCCCTGGCTTTTTTTGCTTTGCGCAAAAAATCACAGATTCTCTTCGCGTTTCGCTTTACCGAATCACTAACAGCAAACTGACAAGTTGCAATTTTCAACATATTTACACACTAATACTCAATATAAACTTCGTCAAGCTAAAAGGATTTCTATCCCAATCATCTGCTGCTCACGTGCAAAGGAGAACTGTAAGGCATACGAATAACAGTAATCCTGTAACCACACACAGAGTTCCAATCAAAAGCCTGCGGGACCTTCTATACCAGAGATAAACTCCGGTAAGGACCCACAACAGCATAGATATCGCTATTGCATCAACAATTACGGCCCAGGTTATATTGACGAAATACGGCTGGGCGTATCCGCCGCGGAAATGCAGGAAATGCACAAGACGATATAACGAGAATGGCCCCTGCTTCTCGACAACAATCAGCGAACGAGGGCGACGCCACGTAATGCGATAATTGCCGCTGCCGCAAATACGAAAGATAATCATCTGGTCGGCATTCGGCTTTCCCTGAATGCGGTGCGCACCATCGAGGTCCAATAGTCGCAGAATTGCACGAGCTTGTTCCGCAGGTACTCGGGGAAACGCGTCATCCGGAACAAATTCGACCTCTCGGACAAGCTCCCACTTCAGGGGATTTATCTTTAACTTCCCGACAAACCATTTATTGTGATTCAGACAAAAGGCGCTTGTAGCATACACTGCTATCCAGGGCATCAGGAACAAACCCGTGTACAAATGTATGTAATGCATTATGCGATCCACACGAACCCATCTACTACTTCCCATATAGAAGTCTCCTTGTCAATACAAGCTTCTCATCGTTTGACTGAAATAACATGGAATGGCCACCTTCCTTTTTCCCCATTTGTACTACAGACAGCGTAATATTATTTAAGACCCAGTGTTTCTTCGAGGCCGAAGATAATATTCATATTTTGAATGGCCTGGCCCGAGGCGCCTTTTACCAGATTGTCAATTGCCGAAAAGCAAACGATTTTGCCTTTCACACAGGTCACAAAAATATGGCAGTAGTTTGTCTCTGCTACATCTTTAACAGCGGGAGCATCCTTGCGTACCTGTACGAAAGGCTCGTCCCGGTAGAAATCATTATACAGCTTTGACAGGTCTTCATCGCTCAGCTTCGTCTTAGGCTGACAATAAACCGTCGAGAGAATCCCTCTATCGAAAGGCCCCACGTGCGGCTGAAACAATACGGTAACTTTCTTTCCTGCGACATCAGTCATGATTTGTTCTATCTCCGGCATGTGGCGGTGTGTGCCTATGCCGTAGGGAAAGAAGTTCTCGTTCATATTCGGAAAATGAAATTTACTCGAAGGCTTCATCCCCGCGCCTGATGATCCTGTCACTGAGTTGACGATGACAGTTTCTGTTTCTATCAGGCCTTTTTTGAGTAGCGGTGCTATGGCTAACGAAGAACCGGTCGGATAGCAGCCGGGATTGGCGACGAGATTGGCGCCTTGTATCTGCTCGCGGAAAAGTTCAGGAAGGCCGAAGGCCGCATGCATAAGATTCTCAGTATCGGTATGCTTAACATAGTACTTTTCATAAACTTCAACATCTTTGAGCCGATAGTCGGCACTAAAATCAATCACCTTCACTCCAGCATCCAGGAGTTTCGGTACGAATCCCATAGAGACCTTATGAGGAAGACAGCAAAGAGCAACATCAGCCAGCTCCGAGAGTTTATCGAGATCCAGCGGCTCGATTTGCAACGGGCAACGCCCTTTAAATTGCGGGAAAACATCCTCGACCGCTCCGCATTCCTCAGGCAGTGCAGTTAGATAAGTAAGCTCCGCCTGCTCATGCCGCAGGAGGATTTGTATAGACTCGGATCCAGTATATCCGCTTGCCCCGATTATTGCAACTTTTATCATTGTGTCTTCCTTTCAATTGTCAGGTATTGGCAAAGAATATCAGTTTGGCCTTTAGTGGTCAAGTTTCCTCCTAAGCAGGACCGACGCACAAGCACCAATAACCAACACTGAACCTAACAGGCAAGACCAGGTCAAAGGTTCGCTGAATATTGCCACGCCGGCTATATAGCACAACACCGTCTCTAACATCATCAGCAATGAACCGGTCTTAACCGGTACATACTTAAAGCCTTCTGTCATCAAGAGCTGACCGATAGTGATGCTGGTACCGAGGCCCAGCAGGAGAAAGATGCCTTTGAAGTCAACAGCCTCTTTACTGCTCAAAGCAGGCCCTATTAAAAGCCACATCCCGACCAAACACTGTGAAAAGTAAATCGCCAGTGAGCTGTCCGTATCGTGTAGCTTTCGTATTATTGTGACAGCGAACCCGGCAAGCACCGCACCGAAAACGGCTAAAAGCTCATATCTGCCGAAGACCAGCAATGAAAAGCCCTGCTGTTTTTCGTAAGCTATGAAGTAAATACCCACCATAGCTGTCAGAATAGCCCATATATTGAACAGCCGCAGCTTCTCTTTCAGGAAAATCGCACTGATAATACTTCCAAAGATCGGGTATGAGTTTATCATAACCATACCTTTACCGAGTCCCAGCTTGGTGATACACAAAAGCGTTATAAAGACAGCCGTTCCTCCTGTAAGACCTCGCAGCAGCAGCAGCTTTTTGTTGACAAAGACAAGTTTTGCTCGCCCTGCCATAGCGGCAGTGGCGATAAGGCCCAGCCCAATGACGAACCGAAAAAAAGTCAGCTTGTTAGCGCCGATATACGAACCGCTTTTAACAAGGCAGCCGGCTATACAAAAAAAAACGCTCGCCAAAGCCATTAATGCGGCACTCTTTGTTTTATGCTCTAATCTTGACATTTTAATTTATATCTCCAAATAAAAAAGCCACCGGAAAATCCAGTGGCTCTTTTGAAAATCCAAAATAATTTGCGAATTACCGCTTTGAGAACTGGAATCTTTTCCTTGCACCCTTTTGTCCGGGCTTTTTCCTTTCGACCATTCTCGGGTCGCGTGTAAGGTGTCCGCCGTCACGCAGGGCCTGCATATAGCTTCCATCATATTTTTTTAGCGCCCTGGCAATACCCAGAAGTGAGGCACCGGCCTGTCCGGTTGTTCCGCCGCCTTTGACGTTGATAAATATATCAAAAGTTTTTCTTGCATCAACAGTCACCAGAGGCGAGAGCACGGCTTTTCTGTCCTGCTCTCGAACAAAGTACTCTTTAAGCTCTTTTTTATTGACCTGCAATTTTCCATCGCCGAGTTTGATTCGTACACGGGCTACGGAGCTTTTTCTTCTGCCGGTTCCCCACCAGAAACCACCCTTTGGCCCAGTGGATGAACCGGACTTGCGGGCTGGCTGAGTTCTTACGTTTAAGTTTACATTAAGTGTTTCTGCCGGGGTATCTGCTTTTATATCTATTTGTGTACCTATTTGGATCTCTGCCATAATTCTTATTCTTTACTTAAAGAGTTCTATTTTTTCTGGTTTCTGGGCCTGGTTTTCGTGCTCCGGACCTCTGTAAACCTTTAACTTTTTCAGCATTTGCCTTGCGAGTTTGTTCTTGGGCAGCATTCGCCGTACCGCCAGCTCAATCACCCTTTCAGGTTTTCTGGCTATCATATCGGCAAAGCTGACGTATTTATGCCCGCCCGGGAAATGCGTATAATAGTCGTATTCCTTCGTCTGGGCCTTTTTGCCGGTAAGCTGAATTTTCTCGGCGTTGACCACAACCACATAATCGCCCGTATCGACGTGGGGCGTATATGTTGGTTTGTGCTTTCCCATTAGTATGGGCGCGATTTTAGCCGCCATTCGGCCAAGAATGGCCCCTTCAGCATCCACGAGCACCCATTTATGCTCGACCTGCTCTTTTTTTGCCATAAAGCTCTTCATAGACATACTCTCTTTCACTACACAAAAAGGACTATTTTACAGAATTTGGGCTGGCTGTCAAACATTTTTAGAAGATAAATTTTAAAGAATTTTGTCATCATTCTGTTAACGAGTAATTTCAGCCGTTTGAAATTGGGTTTGAATTGGGTTTGAATTGGGTTAAATTGGGTTTGTTTTTGGCTTTATTGGCTTTGAATTGGCTTTGTTTTTTGGCTTGAGCCAGCGGGAGAAAATCTTGTAATTGCTTTTCATATCTAAGTTTATATTCATTTTGGCCTTCGTCAAATTGGGTTTGTTTTGCATAATAGAGTGTATCTGGAAATATGTTATAATTGAAAGAGTGCCTAAAGTGACTAAAGTGCCTAAAG
>VRUK01000073.1:0-17273 GCA_019456195.1 Planctomycetota bacterium
CTTCCGATCTCGTTCACACCGGCAAAACGGCATGCGAATCTTTATTCGGATATCGAAATCAAATCACAGCATAATCCTCATGACAACCTGAGAACAAAGGCCAAATGGGGCAGGAAAATGGATGAAAACTGGAAAAGTCAGATACTCAATTACTACCGTTCTTTGGTTGCTGTGGATGAAAGTATTGGGCGTGTTTATAAGACACTCGAACAAACTGGTGTTCTCGACAATACCGTAATTATCTTTGCAGGTGATAATGGCTATTTCCACGGCGAACATGGTGGAATGTGGGACAAGCGGGCGGCCTATGAACCATCCATGCGGATACCGCTGATTATGCGTTACACGCCTCTTGTAAGGCATGAGACTGTGTGCGAAGAAATGGTGCTGAACATAGATCTGGCGCCGACAATTCTTGAGCTGGCAGGGATTCCGGTCCCCGGCTCAATGCAGGGGCAAAGCTGGCTGAGTGTGCTCAAGGGCCACCCAGGGCGAAAGAGTTTTCTCTACGAATACTTTCAGGAAACGGACCGTAAATACAAAAGACCGACCGTCATTGCCGTCCGGACAAAACAATGGAAATATGTTACATACCCTCTCGATGACAGTCTGACCGCCGAACTGTACAACCTGAGTACCGACCCGGAGGAGCTCAATAACCTTTTTGGCAATCCCCGATATGTTGATATTACAAAACAAATGAAAAGAGAGCTGGCACTGCTCAAAAAGAAAACCGGCTTCAGGTATCCGCCATAGAAAATTTATAATATCAGGATATGTCCATTATATATACTTTATCTTTCTTGGAGGTAGTATGACTAAAGCACATGCTGTTTTGATACCCTTATTATGTGGCCTTGTAAGTTCGAGTGTTATATTTGCCGGTAAACAGCGAGGTTACTCCATTGAGTTGATTGACCTTGCTAATGAAAGCCATCGCCAGGTCATCGTTGATAAACAAGCAGGTCAGTATCTTGGCCATCCGACAACAGTTCTGCTGGAGGACAACAAGACCATAATAGCGGTCTATCCGAAAGGTCACGGAAGCGGCGCAATAGTAATGAAGAAAAGCACAGATGCCGGTTTGACCTGGTCGGACAGATTGCCGGTTCCGGATAACTGGGCCTCATCAAAAGAAGTGCCGACACTCTATCGGGTTATCGACAAGCGGGGCGTCAAAAGGCTCATAATGTTCTCGGGTTTATACCCCGTTCGTATGGCGGTCTCGGAAGATGACGGCAGAACCTGGACACCACTGAAATCTATAGGTGACTTCGGGGGTATTGTTACGATGAGCTCTCTTGTCAGGCTGAAAAATGCCGATTATATGGCTCTGTTTCATGATGATGGCCGGTTTCTCCACGGTGCCGGCAAAAGAACAAAATTTCAGGTTTTCAAGACAATTTCAAAAGATGGAGGCCTAACCTGGAGCGGCCCTGAGGTTATAGCCGAACACCCGATTGCGCATTTATGTGAGCCGGGCGCCATAAGATCGCCGGACGGCAAACAAATAGCGCTGCTTTTACGAGAGAACAGCCGTAAGTACAATTCGTTCGTCATTTTTAGCAATGACGAGGGAAACACCTGGACAGAGCCCGTCGAGTTGCCGGGGGCGCTAACCGGTGACAGGCACACGGGCAGGTATGCGCCGGATGGGAGGCTGTTTATTACTTTCCGTGACATGACTCACGAAAGCCCCACAAGAGGTGACTGGGTTGGATGGGTGGGGAAATATGAGGACATTGTCTATGGCCGACAGGGGCAGTATCGCATTCGATTAATGAACAACCACAGGGCAACTGATTGTGCCTATCCGGGCCTGGAGTTGTTACCGGACGGTACGTTTGTCACGACAACTTATGGCCACTGGATAGAGGGCCGGCAACCGTTCATTGTAAGCGTTCGTTTCAAACTGGAAGAAATCGACGCTAAAGCCAATTCAAAGCACTAAGATTTCTGCCTTTCGTTTTTGGGCCGATGTTTCCAACGCCGGTGCAGCCACCAGTACTGGCTTGGGTCCTCCCTGACGAATTCTTCGATTGCTTTGGTATATTCTGCGGTAATCCATTCTAGCGGATTATCTTTTTCGGCCCATTCTTCGGGAAAAATAATGCGGTTAACTCCAATCTCAAAGAAAAAACGATTATCAATTCTTCTGCTGTACCCAACTACTATCGGAACATTATAGGTAATAGCAAGCAATCCTATACTCTTATAAGTACTGGCCTTTCGTCCGAAGAAATCGACAAATACTCCTTTTCTACCCGCGTCCTGGTCGGCAATAAAACAGAGGGTAGCGCCGGTTGAGGTTATTTTTTCCATTAGGTCCGCAGCACCTTTTTTGTCGATTATTTGTTGTCCGACCCGCTTGCGGACACCATATAAATAATCGTTAATGAACCTGTTGTCCAGCGGTCTGGCGATGCTGTAAATGTTAAATCCGAACAATCCCATAAGGTAACCCATAATCTCAAAATTGCTGTAATGGGCTGCTACCATCAGCAATCCCCGGCCTTCCTGCATCAGCCATTTGGCCCTTTCGGTATTTTTGTATCGGGAGTAATCACGCCAGTTATTTTTCTTCACCAATTTTGGTGTAAACAATACGTCAATGGCCAGCATTGCAATATGCTCAAAACTTCGCTGGCCCGTTTTTCTGAGCCAGCGCTCACTTTTTTCCGGGAAACTTGCTCGAAGATTCTCCAATGCTCGCCGCCGGCCGCGATGATAGTGCTTCCATAATAATCGACCGAGAAAACAAGCGAAGTTCAGGTTGGTCTCTATATCGAACATGTATAGAAAAAAAACAAGAATCCGCAACGCGAGATAGCTGAGCCAGTCTTTGAAGAGACTGTTTTTTTTCTTTTTCTTTTTTTTCGGGGGCAAATTGGCCATAGGCAGTGATTTTAGGCTGAATCCAGCCACTGTCAAGTTTTTGGAACGATATTAGAGCAATATCGGCTGTTTTTCTGCTCGTTGTTAACTTATTTGAGGTATCCCGTGGCGAACGATATTTGATTATCGCTCTGTCATTGCTCGGAACCGGGTAAGTCAAGCGACAAAAATCGCTCAAAGAGGCAGTTTTTTCACTTGAAATTAAAGCGAGTAATCTGGTATAAATAAGGATGGTAAAGCTTGTATTCTAACAGGTGGTTTTGGGGATTCTGGTTGTTAGGCTGTAGGATTTTTGTAGTTTTCTCAATTGAGGAGGATATGTATTTTACAGGGCACAGAATTAAATGGGAACTTTGCCCCTGGTGAGTGAGGATTAATACATCTCAATTAACAGTTCAAACGTTTAGGTATGTGTCTAAACCATGGTAATTTTTTAAGGAGGACTATTATGTCTAAGAAATTGATTTGTTTGGTTTCTTTTGTTCTGGTGCTGAGTGTAGTACTGACAGGCACAGCCAGGGCGGAACTCGTTGGTTGGTGGAGATTTGATGAGGGTTCCGGCACCACCGCCTATGATTTCAGCGGTTACGGCAACGACGGTGCCCTGCTAAATGATGCGGGTTGGGGAGTTGGGTATTTGTCGAATTCTTCTGTACTGCTTGATGGGGACGACGACTTTGTAGAAGTGCCTCATGCCGATATCCTTACTGTGGATAACGAAGTTTCTGTAATGGCATGGATAAATACCTCAAGGCTCGAGGTTCCCGGTGCGGGCTACGCGGGGATTATTGCAAAGGGGAACAGTACCCGTTCATATAGTCTTTATACTACGGCAGCCGGTCCTCTACATTTCAGCACAACCAGTGGTGGTGCTTATGTTGGGACTACCAGCAGCATACCCGTGCCGCTCGATGAATGGGTGCATGTGGCTGCGGTAGTTGTAGATGGCGGGCATATCTATTATATGAATGGGGAACCTGCTGGTACAGGAGGATCAGGAATTGAACTACCGGGAACGGCGGATAGCGATACGGTTGTTATCGGCAGAACTCATGAAGGCACCGGTCGAAGTTTTATCGGGTTGATTGATGATGCCCGCATTTACAACCACGCGGTGACTCAGGAAGATATTCAGGTTATTATGTTAGGTGAAGGATGGCCGTTTGCCATTGGTCCCAATCCGGCTGATGGTACGCTCCATGAAGATACATGGGTGAGCCTTAGCTGGCGTGCGGGAGATGATACTGCTTCACATGATGTTTACTTCGGTGAAAATATGAATGAAGTTGAAGAAGGTGCCGGAGATACTTTCCGGGGCAACCAGACCGCGACATTTTTCGTTGTGGGCTTTCCCGGATTTCCTTATCCGGATGGCCTTACTCCGGGCACAACTTACTACTGGCGTATCGATGAGGTTGAGGCTGACGGCACTACTAAGCACAACAGTGGTCTCTGGAGCTTTACGGTTCCGCCTAAAACTGCATACAATCCCGACCCGGCTGATGGTGGCCAGTCTGTAGATCCGGATCCTGCCCTTAGCTGGACGGGAGGTTTTGGTGCGAAACTGCACTATGTATATTTTGGTGACAATTTTGACGATGTCAGCAATGCAGCCGGTGCTCTTCCTCAGGGAACTACGGAATTCACTCCCGGCCCGCTTAAAATGGCCAAGACTTATTACTGGCGTGTCGATGAGTTCGATGTCCTCGCTACACATAAAGGCGATGTCTGGAGCTTTACTACCGAAGGCGCAGTTGAGAGCCTTGAACCGGCTAATGGTGCTGTGGACGTAACACAAACGCCGAATCTGACCTGGACGCCGGGAGTCAATGGTGCTTCACATGAGATATATTTCGGTACCGATGCCGCCTCTCTGGAGTTAAAAGGCAGCGGGAACCTTGGTTCCGAGAGCTATGAACCAGGACTGCTTGAGTGGAATACTACCTACTACTGGCGTGTTGATGAGGCCAATAATGCCAACGCCGACAGCCCCTGGACAGGCCCACTCTGGAGCTTTACTACGGCCAATTTCCTTATCATTGACGATTTTGAGTCTTACAATGATCTTGATCCCGCTGATCCGGCCAGTAACAGGATATTTCTGGTATGGCTGGATGGATTCGACAACCCGGCGGTAAACGGCTCTGTCGTTGGTCATACTGATCCTCCTTTTGCAGAGCAGACTATCGTTCACAGTGGTAGTCAGTCGATGCCGATGTCCTACGATAATGGTGTCGGCAAATCCGAGGCGACTTTGACATTGGCTTCCAATCGTGACTGGACTGTCAAAGGTGTCAACACACTGACGATTTGGTTCCGAGGCGATTCAGCTAACGTTGCTGAGAATTTGTATGTCGCTCTCAATGGCAACGCAGTAGTCAATAATGACGATCCAGATGCGGCAACGAGCACTTCCTGGACCGAATGGAATATCGACCTCCAGGCTTTTGCCGACCAGGGTGTGAACCTTGCAAATGTAACTTCGATTACACTTGGCCTTGGCAATAAGAACAATCCTGTTGCCGGCGGTGCGGGTATGATGTACTTCGATGATATTCGACTGTATGCCCCGGCTCAGTAAGCTGGATTTTGGAAGTCAAATTGCCTGGCTAATTTATTTGACTAAATTATGGGCCTATACCAATTGGGTATAGGCCCTTTTTCTATTTTGGTTGTTCGGCTTTGAGTATAGCTTTGATTTCTTTTGATGAAGTAAGGCCGGATGTGGCAAGTTTTATTTTTCCTTCCGGGTCGATATAGAAGCTGCACGGAATGCCGTTGGATCTGAAAATCCTTAAAACTCCAAACGGTTCCGGCATGTCGCCGGTTTCGAGAAGGACCGTATAGTTTATTCCAACTTCATCTACGATCTTTTTTACTAAATCCCGTTTCTCATTTGAAATAGCCAGCACAATCAATTCGTCCTCGCTGACGGTTTTTCGTAATTCGATTAGATGTGGGATTTCCAATCGACAGGGCGGGCACCATGTTGTCCAGAAAACAATCAGAACATTTTTTCCCCGGTAATCGCTTAGTTTATGTTTTTTGCCGGCCATATCGGTTAATGTGAAGTCGGGGGCGGGTTTGCCATACCATGACGTATATGAAGGGCCCCATTTTGTTGCCGCCTCAATTACATCTTTCAGGTTTACCTTTTCGGTGGGCAGGGGGTCAGTATTAATCCTGGTTTTACGGCCGGACTGAATTTTGGTGATTTCATTGGCTGCGGATTTGACCTGGCCTTTGCCGGTGTGAAGAGCAAAATCGATTGTGAAAAGACGGCTTTGATGTGGAGCAAGTTTGGGCACTCGGCCAAATACGCGCTCGATCGACCTGTTACGGGGGAAGCCTGTGCCGGGTTCCAGGCCCGTTACATATCCGTCTTCGAGAGCCACCGGATTTTTCCAGAGCGTGAAGAAGGGTAACTGCTTTATGGAAAAAGCTATTGATACGGCTTTGTTACCTGCGGCGTTATGGAGCATGACTTTCGTTCGATCATTTTTGTCGGCCCATAGCTGCAAGCAAAAAACCTGTTCAGGAATACCCGGCGTCGGGGCACGGTATATGTTATATGATGAGATATCTGAAGCGGGATATTCGTTAATCGGTGTTACCTCTCTTGCCGGGGCGACGAATTTGGCGCCTTTTTCCATTAGAGGCGTACCGTAATTTGCGTGGTAAAGAATGCCGAACTCCTGTTCGACGGCGCTGTGGTTGGTTATCTTGTCGGAGATTTGGAAAGTATTGGAACCGGGTTCAGTCGAGATTTCCGACCATAATTCGAGCTTTGGTCCGTGCAGGATGGCTTCATCTACTCTGCCTCGTATTCGGATGCGAAAAGGTGCCTGTTTTTCAACAGTTATTTCAACCTGAGAAGCCGGAGTATTGCCTATCTTGCCGTGCAGTGTCAAATCCATCTGTGCCTTGTTGCCGATGTTGTCGGTAAACTCGTCGGTTCCTGGGCCGCCGAAAAATTCCAGGCCGCATCGAACCATCCATTCGTTAAAGCCTTCAAGCCAGCCCAGACCCTGGCGCGTGTGCAGGTTGATGAATTTCGGGTGGACTAAGCCTTTTACCGGTGAATCCCAGCCGAGCCGCAAATCACCCATCGAGACCTGCTGAACGGACATGCCGCGTGTCGGAACTACCGTAAATTGCAGCTTGCCGTTATCGACTTCTATAACTTCGACACCTTCCTGCTTGCCCCCGTGGAGGACATGCTTGCGAACCGACCATTGAACAGGGCAATCCGGCGTTATATCACTGCTTGTGAGGTGTAGAGTTTCCTTATAAATGTTTTGCTCTACATCTGTGAGAACTACACTAAAGGGTTCGGCCGCATGGGTCGATGAAATCCCCAAAGTTAATAGTATAATAGAAGCCCATCTCAACATTTCTCCACCTTTCTCAGCGAACTTTCTGTTTGGTTTGCCAATGGCGACTTTAGGCGGCCCGTTACAAAGCCACCTTTTAATTGTAGCAAATCGCATTGTTTGTGCAAGGGAGCATTTGGCTTTGATTGGGTTTGTTTTGGGTTTGAATTGGGTTTGTTTTGGCTTAAATTGGGTTTGAATTGGGTTTGTTATTGGCTTTGTTTGTCTGAATAACCAATTGTCCAAATGCTCGTATATGCTTATAATAAAAGTGTTTACGTTAATTTTTGCGTACTTGACATTGGGTTTGTTTTGCATAATTGAGTGTATCTGGGAATATGTTATAATAGCAGGGTGCCCTGCTATTAAGTGTTGAGTTTTGAGTGCTGAGTTTTGAGTTAGAAATGGAAGGATAAACTCCAAAGCAAGTGAACACACACCGGGGGTAAACACCAGCGAGCCGGTTCTTTGGATAAACTCTAAGTGTATGGGCGAGATGGTCATGCCTTTCAGATAAATGTTAAATATTGAATATTGTCAGTGAGGGCAGAAAAACACTCCCTCTATACTTAGACAAGTGTGCAGATTTGAGTCGAAAATTTGGCTTTATTTTGTGGCTTATTGCTCGTAAGTTGTTTTTAAGAAGGGAGATAAAAATTTTTGAAATATTTTATTTTTGTTTTTAAGAGTGAGCGTTTTTGACTGAAAAATGGGCGGTTTTTCGATGCTTAATGCTTGGAATTCACCATCCACTTCGCTCACGAAAAGTTCGTTCAGTGGCTGCCACCCGTCGAACGGATCGAACTTTTGATTTTATGCTAATATTATACTAATCTCAAATTATTTTTCATAGGTGATTGTCCCTAGTTTTACTAGTTTTAATTAACAGAAAAATTTTCCTTGCACCAGATTTTCTCTTTGACATATTTTTCTAAATGCAATAAGTAATATTAAAGCTTGGTGTTATTGATTGAATGCGAGAAGTGTCTTTTTTGTCTCATTTGCAGATTTATAAGATAATAGGCTAATGGTGTTAATAGCCAATTCTGCCAAAGAGGTAAAGGGAAATAGCATGTCAGAGCGTTGACAAGAAAACAATTTATTGGAGGATTTTCAAATGCGAACAAGAAACGTTTTTACGCTCACAATAGTGTGGATTTCAACTTTATTTGGTATAGTCTTTGCAGCTGAAGGTATGGTTTTAATACCAGCTGGTGAGTTTGATATGGGAGATCATTTTAATGTTGGGGATTCAGATGAAAAGCCTGTTCATTCTGTTTCTATTGGTTCTTTTTATATAGGTGCTACGGAGGTAACCACTCAAGAATATTGTGATTACCTTAATAATGTTTATTCGCAAGGTGTGATTGAGGTTAGGACTGGGGCAGTTTATGCTGTTGGTGGAAGTTATATCTATTGCAAGACAACAGATGCTCCTACAAGTTGGTCTGGACACTATAGTCGAATCACCTTCAGTAATAACACGTTTTCGGTTCTTTCAGGCAAGCAAGACCATCCCATACAGATGGTAGGCTGGTATGGTGTTGCAGCATATTGTAATTGGTTAAGTGCTCGTGATGGCTACCAGAGTTGTTATGATACTTCTACATGGGAATGTGATTTTTATAAGAATGGTTATCGCCTACCTACTGAAGCTGAGTGGGAATATGCTGCACGTGGAGGTTTGCAATACTTTAAGTATCCCTGGGGTAATAATATTACTGCTTTAGAAGCTAATTATATATGGAATCTCGGCATCCCTAGTCCTGCGACAATCTCAGTAGGTTATTATCAACCAAATGACTATGGCTTGTATGGAATGATAGGAAATGTTTGGGAATTCTGCCATGATTGGTATAATTCAAGTTACTACAGCTCAAGTCCTGGTAGTAATCCACAAGGTCCTATCAGTGGTAGTTCCCGTGTTATCCGTGGAGGTGGCTATGGTAGCACTGAGTTCAGTTGCAGATTGGCTAACAGAGAATGGTACAATCCTAATCACCCCGCCCCTGATGTTGGCTTTCGTATAGTCCGTAGCTCAGACCAAGTAGACAACATCCCCCCGTATGCAGACGCTGGCACTGATCAGACGGTTGAAGCTACAAGTCCCGCTGGATTCTCTGTTACTTTGGATGGTTCCGGGTCAACTGATCCTGACTCTACACCAGGGACTAACAATGATATAGAGTTTTTTGATTGGTATGAGGGTGCCACTCTCCTCGGGAGCGGGGAGGCCATAAACTACACTTTCCCACTCGGCAGCCATACGGTTACGCTTGTGGTAACTGATTTTCTTGGGGAAACAAATAGTGATGAGGTCATCATTGTTGTCGAGGATACCATACCACCGGAAATTACTATCATTGCCCCAGAACCACACGGGCTGTATGCAGCGGGAGACCTCGTACTTGATTTTTCAGCATACGATGTGGTGAGTGGTGATATAGAGGAGCCAAACTTATGGGGGACATTAAATGGCTATTCTGATCCCGTGTATCCGGGCGATGTGCCGGGTGCAGGAGTTTATACATTGGTCGTTTATGCTAAAGATAAAGCAGGTAACGAGGCACAAGAAACTGTCTTCTTTGTCGTTTATGATCCAAGTGGTGGTTTTGTAACCGGTGGCGGATGGATCGACTCACCCTCAGGTGCATATATGCCTGATCCATCATTATCTGGCAAGGCCAACTTCGGATTTATTTCCAAGTACAAGAAAGGTGCGACCACACCAACAGGACAAACCGAGTTTGTTTTCCAAACAGGGGATCTAAACTTTCACAGTAGCAGCTACGATTGGCTTGTGGTCACTGGGTCAGATTATGCACGGTTCAAAGGTTGGGGCTCTATCAATGGCGAAGAGGGCTACCGATTTATGATTTGGGCTGGTAATGGTCCAGATACATTCCGTATAAAGATCTGGTGGGAGGACGGCGAAATAGAAAACGTAGTCTATGACAACGGTATGGATCAGGAGATTGGTGGCGGTTCGATTGTGATTCACACGAAGTAAACTCGGTTAGTTTTTGGAACAATGTCCATAGAAGGGCTGTGAGCATACACTTGCAGCCCTTTTTTCGTTAACTAAGCCAATCCACATTTAATTGATTATTGATTATTCGCCAGGGCGGTTCGCGAACCGCCCCTACAGCTATAACGTAAACAGCACATCGGGACAGCATCATGGTAAATTTGGGCAACCACGCGGGATTGCCCCTACGTGGGGATGACAATATGATATCCCCAAAGAAGATAGTTGAAGTTTTATGGTTTGTGAATTATTATATTTGCCGGTAAAAATGTTTTTGTGAGGACAATTTTTCATAATTAAGGAGCTGAAAAGATGAATTGTAAGAAGAGACGTTTAAGTTCAAGAATGGTTTTGGTTGTTATTAGTGTTTTGCTGCTTATAAGTACCGGTGTGGTTTTTGCGGATGTTAAGCTTCCGTCGGTGATAGGTGATAATATGGTTTTGCAGCGTGACAAGAAGGTCTCTATCTGGGGGTGGGCGAAGCCGGGTGAGGAAGTTATGGCCGGGATTAGCTGGAACAGTATGAGATGGGCGGTTAAAGCGGACGAAGAGGGTAAGTGGATGTTTAAGATGAATCCGCCGGAAGCGGGCGGGCCATACGAAATGACTATCAGCGGCAAGAATATTATAAGGATCAAAAATATTATGGTTGGTGAGGTCTGGGTTTGTTCGGGGCAATCGAATATGCAGTGGTCGGTGCAGAATTCGAATAATGCCAAGGAGGAGATTTCAGCGGCGAAGTATCCGAATATTCGGCTGTTTTCGGTTAAGCGGACGGTTGCGACTGAGCCGCAATCGGATTGTGAAGGAAGCTGGTCAGAGTGCAGCCCGGAAACGGTTCCTGGTTTTACGGCGGTTGGCTACTTTTTTGGTCGAGAGCTGTATAAAGAGCTTGATGTGCCGATTGGCTTGATTCATACATCGTGGGGCGGGACTCCGTCTGAGGCATGGACCAGTCGAGAGGCACTTGAGAAGGAGCCGGATGCTGCACCGATTTTGAAGCGGTATGATGATGTGGTTGCGAAATATCCGCAGATAAAACAGGAATATGCGCAGAAAGTAGAAGCATGGAAGGAAGCGGCTGAGAAGGCCAAGGCCGAGGGTAAGAAAGTGCCACGAAGGCCGGGCACGCCATACGGGCCTGAGCATCCCCACGCGGCGGCAGGTTTGTATAATGCTATGATAGCTCCTCTGATTCCATACGGGATTAATGGGGCTATATGGTATCAGGGTGAGTCGAATGCCGGCCGGGCTTATCAGTACCGGAAAATTTTCCCTGCAATGATAAAGAACTGGCGCGAGGACTGGGGGCAGGGAGATTTTAGTTTTCTTTTTGTGCAGTTGGCTAATTTTATGGAGACCAAACCTGAGCCGGTTGACAGTGCCTGGGCGGAACTGCGCGAGGCCCAGTCGATGACACTGGATTTGCCGAATACGGGGATGGCGGTGATAATAGATATCGGAGAAGCTAAGGACATACATCCGAAGAACAAGCAGGATGTCGGCAAGCGTTTGGCGTTATGGCCTTTAGCGAAAATCTATGGGAAAGATTTGGTCTATTCCGGGCCTCTCTTCAAAAGAATGAATATCGATGGCAATAAGATTGTTCTGGATTTCGAACACGTTGGCGGCGGACTTGTTGCCAAGGGCGGTGGGGCGTTGAAAGGTTTTGCAATAGCCGGAGCCGACCGCAAGTTTGTATGGGCGGATGCTAATATAGATGGCGATAAAGTTGTAGTCAGCAGTAATGCGGTTTCATCGCCTGTTGCTGTGCGTTACGCATGGGCGGATAATCCTGTATGCAATCTTTATAACGAGGAAGAGCTGCCGGCCTCTCCGTTCCGTACGGATAGCTGGCCCGGTGTTACCATTAACAGTAAGTAAGGCTTCTGGATTGTCGCCTGTAAAGACAATGATATATGGGGAGTATAAGATGGTAAATAATACCGTTACCGCGCCGAAGGGATTTCTGGCGGTTGGCTTGCATTGCGGCGTGAAGAAATCCGGGAAACACGATTTAGGGCTGATCGTTTGCCCGACCGGGGTGAAAGCGGCGGCGGTTTTTACAACCAATAAGATAGTCTCGGCGGCGGTACAGGTTTGCAAGAAGCACGTTAAAAGCGCAAGTATCTCGGCGGTGGTTGTTAATTCCGGTAACGCCAATACCTGTACTGGTAAGCAGGGTCTGGCTAACGCGGTAAGGATGTGCGGTGAGACGGCGACGCAGATTGAAAGTAATCCTGGCAATGTGCTTGTTGCTTCGACGGGTATTATCGGGGAGCAGTTGCCTATAGGGAAGATTGTCTCCGGCATTTCAAAGGCGGCGGAAAAACTCTCAGCTTCATCTGAAAGCGGGCTGGATTTTGCGAAGGCGATAATGACTACCGACACCAGGGCGAAGCAAGCCGTTCGGAAGCTTGAAATATCAGGCGCTAAAGTTACGATGGCCGGGACTGTCAAAGGGGCCGGTATGATTGCGCCGAATATGGCGACTACACTTTGCTTTATTACTACCGACGCGGCTATCACAAAGCCTTTGCTGTCGAAGGCGTTAAAAGCGGCCATAGGCAATTCGCTGAACAGGCTTACTGTTGACGGGCATCAGAGCACGAATGATACGGCGATAATACTTGCTTCAGGGCTTGCTGGTAATAGGCCGATAGTAAGTCAGTGTCCGCGGTATAAGAAATTCGCGAACGTGCTGGGCCAGTTATGTGATGATTTGGCGAGGCAGATGGCTCTCGATGCCGAAGGGGCAACGAGGATGTTTAAGGTGGTTATAAAAGGTGCGGCTTCAAAAGCCGATGCCGCGAGGGCGTGCAGGGCGGTTGCTGATTATCCTCTGGTTAAATGCGCAGTTAACGGGGGCGATCCCAACTGGGGGAGAATTATCTGTGCCGTTGGTTCGGCGAATGTGAAATTGAATCCTGATAAGCTCTCGTGTAAGCTGGATGATGTTACCGTTTTTAAGAACGGCGGGCCGATAAAGTTCGATGCGAAAAAGGCGAGTAAGGTTGTTTCACAAACCGAGCACACAATAACTGTGGACTTAGGGGCGGGCAAGGTAAGCGATTTTTGTTATGGCTGCGATTTGAGTGCTGGATATGTCAAAATCAACGCTGATTACCACACTTGACAGGGGAATATAGGCGTACAGGCACTCGTACTTTTGCACTTTCTTTCTGAAGTTATGCATTTTTGACCTATTTTTGTTTTTCTCAAATATAATAAAGTTGAAAAGGCAATCTATTTGGTTAAACTGCGGGATAATTTTAAGTCTTTCGTGATAGTCGGGATAAAAGTCAATTTCTAAGGAGTAACAAAGTGAAAGTTATGAAAAGTACTCTTGGTTTGTTGGTGCCGACATTTGCATTTAGTGCGGCGGCAATGGCGGCGGAAGGTTCCGGATCGAGTGAACTGGCCGGTACGCCACTGAGTTGGTGGCTTGCGCCGGTATCGGCGATATTTGCCCTGGGTTTTGCGTATTATTTCTATAAGAAGGTTATGGAAGCGCCCGAAGGCACGGAGAAAATGATAGAAATTGCTAATCACGTCCGTGAAGGCGCATACGCCTATTTGTTCAGGCAGTACAGCGTTGTGGCGATGGTATTTGCAATCTTGCTGGTAATCTTCGCGGCCTGTGCTTATCTCGGCGTTCAGAATCCGTTTGTTCCGATTGCATTTCTTACAGGCGGTTTCTTCAGCGGGCTGTGCGGCTTTTTAGGTATGAAAACGGCGACAAACGCCTCATCCCGTACCGCTCAGGGCGCCAGCGAGAGCCTGAATAAAGGCCTGCAGGTCGCTTTTCGTTCGGGTGCGGTTATGGGCCTTGTAGTAGTTGGTTTCGGCTTGCTGGATATTTCGCTGTGGTATCTTATTCTTGATAAGATTGTTTATACTGTAGGCCATATGGAGACAGGACTGAAATTCCTGGGATTGCAGCTAGTACCGGCGGGTATGGACCCGCATCATAAACTTGTAGAAATTACGACAACGATGATAACTTTCGGTATGGGTGCTTCGACTCAGGCCTTATTTGCCCGTGTTGGCGGCGGTATTTACACCAAGGCCGCGGATGTTGGGGCGGACCTTGTCGGCAAAGTCGAAGCCGGCATTCCCGAAGACGATCCGAGAAACCCGGCTACCATTGCTGATAATGTCGGTGATAATGTCGGTGATGTAGCCGGTATGGGTGCGGACCTTTACGAAAGCTACTGCGGTTCAATACTTGCAACTGCGGCTCTGGGCGCGGCTCTGCCGGTGATGTCGCTCGCTGCCAGGGATATGGACCCCCTAAAGGCGGTTCTGGCCCCGATGCTTGTTGCGGGCATAGGTATTGTCCTTTCAATCATTGGTATCTTTATGGTTCGCTGTAAGGAAAACGCGAGTCAGAAGAATTTGCTGAGGGCATTGCTTTTCGGAACCATGGGCAGTTCGGTGCTGATTATTGCAGCTGTTGCGGGTCTGGCCGGTGCCGGTTGGATTACATGGGGTGTCTTCGGCTCGGTTGTTTCCGGTCTTGTTGCCGGCGTGCTGATAGGCCAGTTTACCGAGTATTACACGTCCGACGAGTATGGGCCTACGAGAGGCATTGCCGAGCAGACAGAAATGGGTGCTGCTACGACGATTATCGACGGCTTAGCAACAGGTATGTTTTCGGCAGGGTTGCCTGTAGTAACGATTGTCATTGGTATTTTGTGTGCCTTTGGTTTTGCCGGCGGTTTCTCAGAAATATCGATGGGTCTTTACGGAATCGGCTTTGCCGCGGTTGGAATGCTTGCTACGTTGGGTATTACTTTGGCAACCGACGCATACGGCCCGATTGCGGACAATGCAGGTGGTAATGCTGAGATGAGCGGCCTTGGTGAAGAGGTCAGGAAAAGAACTGATGCCCTTGATGCTCTCGGTAATACAACCGCGGCGACAGGCAAGGGATTTGCTATCGGCTCAGCGGCTTTAACGGCTATGGCACTTTTGGCTGCATATCTTGAGGAGATTCGTATATGGATTGGCCGGCTTGCCTCAGAAAGTGCCGATGGAATATATCGCGTTGGTGAGATAGCTTTTGCGGCTACGGATGGTGTTGCCGGCGCGATCAATGTCAAGACCGCCCCGATTATGGAATTTGTTAATGCATACGGCCTCAATATTATGAATCCCAAGTTAATCTGCGGTATGTTCCTTGGCGCTATGATGGCCTTTGTATTCTGTGCTATGACAATGAAGGCGGTCGGCAGGGCGGCAGGGGACATGGTCAATGAGGTCCGGCGCCAGTTCAGGGAAATCCCCGGTATTATGGACGGTACGGGCCAGCCTGATTATGCCCGCTGTGTTTCCATATCCACACGCGGCGCTCAGAAAGAGATGATTCTGCCTTCCATGCTGGCGATTATCGTCCCTGTTGTAACCGGCCTGCTCCTTGGGATAGCAGGTGTGATGGGGCTTTTGGCAGGGGGATTGAGCTGTGGTTTTGTTCTTGCGATTACACTCAACAACGCCGGCGGCGCCTGGGACAACGCCAAGAAGTATATTGAAAAAGGCGCCCACGGGGGCAAAGGCTCCGAGGCACATAAGGCAGCGGTTGTCGGTGATACCGTTGGCGACCCGTGTAAGGACACCTCCGGACCGAGTTTGAATATTCTGATAAAGCTAATGACGATGGTAAGCGTTGTCTTTTCAGGCGTTGTGGTAAAATTCTCGCCGGTTATCAGCGACTGGCTTGGCATCAGCTTTAAATAATCGAGGATATAGTATTCCGAGTTGCGCAGTTGACGCGACCGGTTAATAAGAGTAATCTATCGGGGCAGCCAGAGAGGCTGCCCCGTTTTTGTTAAATGTGAGGATGTAGAACTTGGTAAAAAAGAAAACTTCAAAAATTGCTAAGAAAAAGACGCAAAAGAAAGCTTCTGCGGCCAAACCGAAGACGCAAAAGAAAGTTTCTGTGGCCACGCCAAAGACGAAAAAGAAAGTTTCTGCGGCCAAACCGAAGACGCAACAAAAGAAAGCCCTGGATCAGGCAAGAGCTTTTGCTCTGGCCGCTGCGAAGGCGGCCGCTGAGAGTCATTGCAGCGAAATTGTCGTTCTGGATTTGAGCGGCAAATCGCCGGCTACCGATTTTTTTGTAATCGCTACCGGCACAAGTGACAGACAGATGCGCACCGTGGCCGATGAAATCAACGAAGCTGCAAGAGAACACAATTTCCAGCGTTTCGGCAGGGCAGGTTATGAACAGGCACGCTGGATTCTGCTGGATTATGTCGATGTCGTTATCCACATCTTTGACAGTGAATATCGGGACTATTACGACTTGGAACTGCTCTGGGGCGATGCTGAGAGATTGACTATTGAAAAAAAGATAGCCACAGAGGGCACAGAGATATAGATAAAAAAGACAAGGATTCAAATTGTCACTGCCGTGCAGGCGGGAATCCATGAAAATGGGACAATACTTTGTTTATATACTTGCGAGTAAGAAAAATGGAACCCTTTATATTGGAGTAACAAACAATTTGCTTAAAAGAGTTTATGAGCATAAAAATAATCTTGTAGAAGGCTTTACTCAGAAATACGACGTCCATAACCTTGTCTATTATGAAATTTTTAGGAATATCCAAGACGCTATCACCAGAGAAAAGAATATAAAAAAATGGAAAAGAAAATGGAAGATGGAATTGATTGAGGAATCTAATCCGAAGTGGGAAGATTTGTATTGTACTCTCAGCGTTTAGTAGATCGCTGGCATTCCTGGATTCCTGCTTTCGCAGGAATGACAGAGTGAGCTAACTTTCGCGAATATAATATAAAAAAATGGAAAAGAAAATGGAAGATGGAATTGATTGAGGAATCTAATCCGAAGTGGGAAGATTTGTATAATACTCTAAGCGTTTAATAGATTGCTGACATTCCTGGATTCCTGCTTTCGCAGGAATGACAGAGTGAGCTAACTTTCGCGAATATAATATAAAAAAATGGAAAAG
>VRUK01000073.1:17373-29648 GCA_019456195.1 Planctomycetota bacterium
GAAGATTTGTATAATACTCTAAGCGTTTAATAGATTGCTGACATTCCTGGATTCCTGCTTTCGCAGGAATGACAGAGGGAACTTCCTTTCGAGAATATAATATGAAAATAGTTTTAGGCATACTTGAAGAGCGAATTCGTGCCGCTATGGATATTGTTAGCGGCCTGGAAAATTGTGCTGCTATAGTAAAACCTTCTACTGACCCTAAGTTCGGTGATTATCAGGCCAATGGTGTAATGGGCCTGGCGAAAAAGCTTAAGACCAATCCCCGCAAGTTCGCCGAAGAGGTGGTGAAGAATTTAGACCTCAGCGATATCTGCGAGCCGCCTGAAGTTGCGGGGCCGGGCTTTATAAACCTGCGGCTGAAACCTGAATATTTAGCTGACAGGTTGCTTGAAATCAATAAGCACATTGCCAATCTCGGCATAGATGAGGCCGCTGTACCGAAGACTATTGTTGTCGATTTTTCCAGCCCGAATATCGCCAAGCAAATGCACGTCGGCCATCTGCGAAGCACTATCATCGGCGATTGCATCTGCCGAACGCTTGAATTCCTCGGCCACAAAATCATCCGCCAAAACCACATCGGAGACTGGGGAACACAATTCGGAATGCTTGCATGGCATCTCGATTATAAAAAATTTGAAACAGATGAGTTCCTGCGTAAAAAAGGATTAGCAAGGCAGAAAGCTTTTTCTGCAAGTGATTTAATACCTGACATGGAAAAGTTTTATAGGGAGGCAAAAAAACTTTTTGATAACGATTCTAATTTTGCTGATAAGTCACGTGAATACGTTGTTAAACTTCATTCTGGAGACAAGCATGTATTGTTTGATTGGGAAATGATTGTAAATGCGTCACTCACAGAATATCGGAAAATATATAACATATTGAAGACAACTCTTGAAAACGAGCACGTTCGTGGCGAAAGTTTTTATAAGGATATGCTGGCGGATGTTGTTGCGGAGTTGAGGGAGAAGGGATTGGCGGTGGAGTCGGAAGGTGCGGTTTGTGTTTTTCCTGAGGGGTTTACGAATAAGGAGGGGGAGCCTTTGCCGTTTATTATTCAGAAGTCCGACGGGGCGTATCTTTATGCTACGACGGATTTGGCGGCTTTGCGATATCGTGTTAATGAATTAAAAGCGGATAAGATTGTTTATGTTACGGATTCGCGTCAGAAGCTTCATTTTGATATGCTGTTTGCGGTAGCGAAGAAGGCGGGGTGGGTTGGTGATGATATTGAGCTTTCGCACGTTATGTTCGGCACTGTTTTAGGTGATGACGGTACGCCGCTAAAGACACGCTCGGGCGAGAATGTGAAATTGAAAGAGCTGCTCGATGAGGCGGTTGAACGCGCAAAGTCGGTAGTCGAAGAGAAGAATTCGGAGCTTTCATCTCAGGAGAAAGAGCAAATTGCCAAGGCAGTCGGAATCGGCGCCGTCAAATATGCTGATTACTCGAACAATCGGACGAGCGACTATGTGTTCAGTTTCGATAAGATGTTAGCTATGGACGGTAATACTGCTCCGTATATGCAGTATGCGTACGCCCGCATAAAATCTATCGAAAGAAAGGCACAGGGCAAGGATGTTGATATTGAAGAAGAGCTTGCCGGGCTTGATGCTCTGAATTTGTCTGAGCCGGCTGAGCTGGACCTTGCGAAGTACCTGATTCGCTACGGTGAGGCTCTACAGGCCGCAGTGGCCGATTACAGGCCGAATTACCTGACTACCTATCTTTATGAGCTTGCGCAGAAATTCAGCGCGTTTTATACGAATTGTCCCGTCCTGAAGGCCGAGCCGGACAAAAGACCTACCAGGCTTTTACTTTGTGATTTAACAGCGAAAACTATAAGGCACGGCCTAAGCGAACTTTTGGGTATTGAAGTCGTCGAACAGATGTGAGGATTAATTATGAAAATTGTTCATGAAGATTTCCGCGTAAACACGAAAAGCCGTAATGAGATGATTGACATTACCAGCCAGGTTCGCTCGTTTGTCAGTCAATCAGGTATATCAGACGGTGATGTAATAGTCTTTTGCCCTCACACGACCGCGGGGATTACGATAAATGAAAACGCCGACCCTTCCGTGCAGCACGATATACTTTTGACTATGGAAGAATTAATGCCCCATCGCCGGCGGGGCTATCAGCATTCCGAGGGCAATTCAGATGCTCACTGCAAAAGCTCTCTTTTCGGTTGCAGTGAACAAATCCTGATAAAGGATAAATCATTAAACCTCGGCACCTGGCAGGCTGTTTTTTTCTGTGAATTTGACGGCCCTCGAAGCAGAAGGGTAGTACTCCAAATCCGCGGAGAGTAATTTTACAGACCAAATATAAGCGTCAACCGCTCAAGCAAACCCCGCGCAGCCTGCACACAGGTGGATTTCCCCGAAATTTCCTAAAAATTCTTTGAACCCTGTAGTAAGGTACGGGTAGTAGATATTAGTGAAAAGACCTATAGAGGTTTGAGATTAATGTTTAATCCAGAAACAATGATCTGAAAGCAGGAGACTAAACGATGAAAGCTCTCAGTATCGGACAGGTTGCTCGCCAGGCCGGGGTCGGGGTTGAGACAGTGCGATTTTATGAACGGCAGGAACTTCTCGAAAAACCACCCCGAAAAGAATCCGGCTACCGACAATATCCCCCGGAGGCCGTTTCGCGTCTTCATTTTATCAAAAAGGCCAAAGAAGTCGGATTCTCCCTCAAAGAAATTAAAGAGCTGCTCTCGCTGCGTCTGGATTCGGCTGCTACCTGTCAGGATATCAGGAGCCGTGCAGAGGCAAAGATTCTCGACATTGAGCAAAAAATTCAGGCCCTGAAAAGGATGAAACATGCCCTTACAGATTTGACAAAAGCCTGTAGTGGACGGGGAAGTGTGAGCGAATGCCCGATATTACAGTCATTTGAAAAAAAGGAGGAAAAGTAATGATCAATGTGGAACTGATATATGATAATGATTGTCCGAATGTTGAGGAGACAAGGGGACGGCTAAAGTTAGCTTTGGTGGAGGCTGGCCTTCAGGTGCAGTGGCAAGAGTGGGAGTGGAGCGATGCTAAAAGCCCTGACTATGTGCGCGGGTATGGCTCCCCGACGATTCTGGTTAATGGCAAGGATGTGGCTGGGGTACTTCCATCAGATGGTGCTAAATGCTGCAGGGTATATTCAGATAAGAGCAGGGAAATCAGCGGGGTTCCTTCGTCGGAAGTGATTACTTCAGCACTTTTGAAAGCGAAAGAAAATACGGCGTACCGAAGAGGAGCAGCGACGTCGCGTACACGGCGTTACCGTAGGATTTTGACGGTATTTCCTGCGATAGGCACGGTTCTGATTCCGGGCGTGAGTTGTCCATTGTGCTGGCCGGCGTATGCCGGTCTGCTAAGCTCCGTAGGGCTTGGGTTTGTCAACTACACACCCTACCTTTTTCCGTTGACGGTCTTTTGTCTGGCTGTGGCGATATTCTCACTTGGATTCCGTGCCCGACGGGGTCGTGGCTTTGGCCCGCTCGTTTTAGGCTCGGCCGCTGCACTTATCATCCTCACCGGCAAATTCATATTTGTTTGGAAAGCTGTAACATACGGCGGCCTTATCCTTCTGGTTGCAGCTTCCATTTGGAACTTGTGGTCGCGAAGAACGGCTGGCGGTGCTTCCTGCCCTGACTGTGTTCCAGCAGCAGTGCCGCAAACTGAACTGGAACACAAACAACCTCGAAAGGAGGTTAGCCATGAACGCTAAACGCAAAATTGAGGTATTCAGCGCAGACTGTCCCGTCTGTCATAAGACGATTGAACGCATCAAGGGCCTCGCATGTGATTCCTGCGAAGTAAGCGTGCTGGATATGCACGACCCAGATGTGGCCGAACGCGCAAAGAGCCTCGGCATTCGGTCGGTCCCTGCCGTGGCAATCGACGGCAAACTCGCCGATTGCTGCTCAGGTCGCGGTCCGGACGAGGCCGCACTGAGAAAAGCAGGTTTGGGACAGCCAATTACTTAATCGAATACTTGGGAATCAGTGCCTGGGCCAAGGGCTGCAGATACCCTTGGCCCAGGCCGGTTCTGTCGCATCGTAGCTATCATCAAATCGATATGATTTGCTTGAACATACCCGGAGACTTTTTTCATTTGTGGAGGTTCAATAAAATTATAGTTGCGTTGTCACGTTCCTGCGGTACGAGCAAAGTAAGGCCTTCTATGGCCAAAATGAGCGCATAAAAAGGGCGAGGGCATGGTTCCGGCTGGGGGGGAGACCGGTAGACCACACTGCCTCGCCGAGGTCTATAAAGCTGTTAAAACAGCTTTATATTTTAGGCAAATAATTAAAGAGCTAAAAATTAACGGAAATTCTGCCAAACAAATAAGTAACAGAACTGAAAATCAAGGGGTTTAATTCCACACCCCAACATACCTCAATAGAATTAGTATACAACTTATGGCGATAAAAAGCAAGTTTAAAAATCTTTTTTTTTGTTTTTTTTAGATCATTTCTCTGTATGGATAGTAGCCGTAAACCCTTAGATTTCGGGTGTTTGCGATTGCCCGCTCTGGCGACGACCGATAAGTTGTTGAAGTTGTCATTTGATAAGACTTAGTGAATGAAAACCGTTAAAAATCTTGCCTTGCCGGCTTTTATGCTGGTAAAAGTTTTAATAGATTGATATTTTGGGTGCATCCTTTATGTCTGGAGTAGATTGTTATTTTATTTTTTGGTTGTTCAACTATGATAAAAATTTCTGAGAAGACAAAACATGTTGAGGGCAACATTAACTCTGCCTGTGCCCGTGCCGACAGAGATCCCAGTGAGGTAAAACTCGTTATCGTAACCAAGTCAGCAACAATCGAGGCCGTAAAAGAAGTTATTCGTCTTGGCTTCACGGACCTGGGAGAAAATCGCGTTCAGCAATTAAAAAAAGTTTCGACTGAGGTAGATGATTTTTACCGGCGACCTGATGGCGAACCGAACCCGCCTAAAAACATCAATTGGCATATGATAGGCCATCTGCAGCGTAACAAGGTCAAACATGTTCTGCCTATAGCCTGTCTGATACATACGTTAGATACTCTTCGTCTGGCCGAAGAAATAAACACTTCGGCGGCAAAGCTGGACTTATGCCCAGAAGTACTCCTTCAGGTCAATACTTCCAAAGAACCGCAAAAATACGGTGTTCCGGTAGGTGCGGCAACACATCTGGCGGAGCAGATAGAGACCCTGCCGAACTTAAAACTGGTTGGTTTGATGACAATGGCACCATTGACACATAATAAGGATATTGTTCGAGCTTGTTTTATTCGAGCACGAGAAATATTTGTCGAGATACGGGGAGAAAGAATTGTCGGTAGCCATTTTGCCGAGCTAAGTATGGGCATGAGCTCAGACTACGAAATCGCAGTCGAAGAGGGCGCAACCATCCTTCGTATCGGCTCGGCAATTTTCACCGGTTGAAGTAGAATTTGAGCTTAACAGTTATCGAGAATACCTGAGCTATAGTTAAATAATTATACCACTTCCATTCTCCGGCCGGAACAAGCTTAATTTTTGTCGCCTTTCCTTTGCGGTCTGTATTGATTATGCTGCCATGTAATAGAGGAAAATGGCAAAAAATTTCAAAAGTACTATCCTTAACAAGCCGAAAATTAGCCTATGGGTTGCAAATAGTTGTTCATGAATGGTATTTAACGATGAAAAAATCAATTAAATATTGGAAATTGACAAATAGACGTCTGTTCAAGGTCTCATAATATAATAAGAAGAACGAGTGAAATGGGAAAAGTAAAATTGCTTACCGCTATCGAACAGGATAAAAGCTTTAAAGATGTTCTATATTTAACAAATCAAAGCCATATTCCGTCTGAAATAAAACGGCTTTTGAAAAAAAGGAAGCTCTCTTACCGCATTCTTCCAATAGACAAGTTTTCCAAAGTTCGTGACGGACTCGTCTTGATTGGTACCGTTATTATCGATACTAAGGATTCTGATTCTTCCCAGCAGCAGCAACTGGCTCGAATAATCGAATCCCTTGAAGTGGAAAATATAGGCATGATTTTACTTACAGACCGCTCGGAGATGCCTGTAAAAAGTTTTTCGATATCACCGTCCAAAACGAGTTTCTCTATGGTCAACAGTATGGAATCCATTTCCATAGATGAGTTGTGGGCCAAAATAAGTGCTAATCTTTCGTATCGCAAAAAAAGCTCTGGAATTACGATAAAACCGTTGGTTCCGCGAAAGCATGTGCTGAGAATTCACAGGAACAAACTGGCGGAACAGCTTTCAATGACCAAAAGCCTCGCAGATAATCTTGCGGAGCAGCTTCGTTTAGCCGGTCTTGTGCAGCAGGATTTTCTTCCCACTCATTTGCCTAATACCGATGAAGTGCAATGGGCCAGTATTTTCATGCCCGCCGAGTGGGTTTCGGGTGACATTTACGATATGGTCCGTATCGACGAGCAGCACATCGGCTTTTATGTAGCTGATGTAGTTGGGCACGGCATGCCTGCGGCACTGCTGACAATATTCCTAAAACAGGCATTGCTGATGCGAGAGACTTACGATAGCAATTATCGTATATTTCCACCTACGGAGGTTATAGGAAATCTGAATGTGCGAATGGCGGCGCAGAAACTCTCCGGTTATCAGTTTGCCACCTGCTGTTATTGTCTATTTAATATAAAAACACTACAGCTCACATACGCCCGTGCCGGGCATCCCTATCCAATACTAATGAGACCTGGACAGCCGCCCGAGCAGCTCCAGATACGCGGCTCGCTGCTGGGAGTTTTTGAACAGGCCGAATACACCCAGCAGACCGTGCAGCTTCAGCCCGGCGATAAGCTGCTGTTGTATTCCGACGGGGCAGAGCCTTTCATAGGCACCTTCAATGACACAACCGGCTTTGGTTTCAGCGATGAATTTCTCGAAGTCAAAGATTTGCCTGTTGTAGAGATGATGGACAAACTTAACACGATTGCCCATAATCAAAGAATTGAGCCGTCTGAAATCGACGATATTACAATAGTAGCCTTTGAAATACTTCCTTCAGATTAAGAGAACAAGCCAGAAGCTCGGGTTTAAGCGATAACCTTGAGCCATATAGCTACCAGAAAAGACGCGGCAGTCCGGCATAAATTCCAATAGACATTGAGCTGGATTTGTTATCTCACAGAAGCAGAAAAAAATTGTTTTGCAAAAACACCTCTTTTAGTTATACTCATTCGGATTAAGCAATATCTGTTGCATGGAAAGGTTGCGACGATGGCAGATAAAGATACTGATTTGAAGAAAATTAAAGAAATCATTGAGATAATGAAGGAGAATGAGCTTCTTGAAGTCGAAATAAAACATGGTGACGACAAGATATTTCTAAAGCGCTCACAGCCTCATTCCTCTGTCGGCGGGGTTTTAAGTGCCGTACCGGCGATAAGGCCGGAGCCTGGCTCGGCGCAACATATCCAGGCAGGAGGTGCTGAAGCTCTGATTCAAACTTATGCCACTGGGGCCACTGGATCTTCAGAAGTTTTGGCGGAAATAAAATCGCCTCTTGTCGGGACGTATTATTCAACACCAAGTCCCGATTCTGAGCATTATGTCGAAGTAGGCTCGACGGTCGATCCACAGACGGTTGTTTGCATAATCGAGGCAATGAAGGTTATGAATGAAATAAAAGCCGAGACCAGTGGAACGATTGTTGAAGTGCTTGTTACCAACGGCCAGGCCGTTGAGTACGGCCAGGTACTTTACAAGGTCAAACCGGACTAGTAATTTGCTTTTGATTATTGAAAAAAGAGTGGCAGGGTAATTGAATATTGAGGCACAACACACAATAGTAAACAGGCGATAGAAAATAATACATTAAATTATGTTTTCAAGGATTTTGATAGCCAATCGAGGTGAAATTGCACTTCGTATCATTCGTGCCTGTCACGAGCTAAATATTGAAGCGGTTGTGGTTTATTCAGAGGCGGACAGGGACGCTCCATATCTGCAGTTGGCTGATGAAGCTATTTGTATCGGGCCGCCCGACTGTGCTAAAAGTTATCTGAATATACCCCGTATTATAAGTGCCGCTGAGATTAGCGACGTTGAGGCGATTCATCCAGGTTATGGCTTCCTGGCTGAAAACATAAACTTTGCCCAGATATGCTGTGACTGCGGGATAACATTCATTGGCCCGCCGGTTGAGGCGATGCAGTTGCTTGGCGATAAGATCCAGGCCCGCAAGTTGGCGAGCAAGGTGGGTGTTCCGATAGTTCCCGGTTCCGATGGTGCTCTCGATAAGGGGTCGTCGGCGCTGGAACTGGCAAACAAGATGGGTTACCCTGTAATATTAAAAGCTACCTCCGGCGGCGGTGGACGGGGTATGAGAGTTGTCCATAACGACCTCACCCTTCGTTCGGCATTTAATGCCGCCCGTGCCGAAGCCCAAGCCGCCTTTGGTGACGGAAGTATCTATCTGGAAAAGTTCATAGTTGAGCCTCGGCACGTCGAAGTCCAGGTCATGGCTGACTCGCACGGCAATGCTTTACACTTTTATGAAAGAGACTGCTCCATTCAGCGAAGACATCAAAAGATGATAGAGGAATCACCCTGTCCTATCCTGGATAAGCAAACACGAGGTCAACTTGCCGAAGCCGCCCTGAAGATTATAAAAAAGGCCAAGTATGTTAATGCGGCGACAGTTGAGTTTCTTTTAGACAAGGATAAAAACTTTTATTTCATAGAGGCGAACACTCGAATTCAGGTCGAGCATCCCGTTACAGAAGTGGTTACCGGCCACGACCTGATTAAGTGGCAGTTGAAAATTGCCGCCGGTTTGCCTATGAAGCTCAGCCAGAAAAACATTAAGCATACCGGCGTGGCCATTGAATGCCGGGTTAATGCCGAGGACCCTGAAAATAATTTTGCTCCATCACCGGGCAAGATTACCCGGTTAATTCTGCCCGGCGGCCCGGGCGTTAGAGTTGATACGCACGTTCATCAGGGCTGGATCGTATCGCCTACCTACGATTCGATGATTGCCAAACTTATTGTCCATCAAAGAACGCGTACAGAAGCCATTGCTACAATGAAAAGAGCTTTGAGGGAGTTTGTTATCGAGCCGATCAAGACAACGATACCCGCCTGCCTCGACATCCTCTCCCACAATCTTTTCGTCAAAAATAAAATCGACACCGGCTTCGTCGAACGAAATTTCTAATCTTTAGGCTTATTATTTCCTGTAAGCAGAAATAGCCTGGTCGTGCAATTCGTGCAATTTTCGTTTGATATTATTTTCGTTCGTGTAATAAACCTTCTATCAAAGCGGCGGGCGTTTAGGAGTTCATTGCTGAGCAATTGCCCTTAACGGAAACAATACACACGAAACGAAAACAACCTGGCTGGTGGTCCAAAGAGATGCTTGTAAATCAGAGGCCAACCGATAACACAGTCATTGAGTTAAAAAAGTCATAGTGCTCAGAATGACGGCGCTACCGATTGGCTCTCGCTAATTTTCCTAAGGCTTTAAGCTATCCCTGGTGTTGATGAACAGGTTGTCTTCTATGAAACAGGAAGAAAATAATCGCCAGAGCAATCAAGCCGACAAGCCCGTTATCACCCAAACTGCTAAGCAGCATGGTGATATTTTCAACAATTCCTCCAAAGAAAGGAACAGTAGTGTCGGTGCCAAAAAGGATTTCAATCGTAATCCCAAGGGCAATCAGCAATAAAAATATTTCAGTAATTTCACCAATCAATTTTTTTGTTTCTTCAAGAAATCGCATCTTTACTCTCCTAAATTTAAGTAATAAATAAACGAATTACAATCACACTGAGGAATGTTCTCGGCATATTTTATAAAACTTCTTTAAATTTATGGCTACGATTTGAAAAGATACTGCTGCCTGTACAAGTCCTGTATATTTATATTTTGAGATAAATATTAATAACAACCTGCATATCAGTATTGAAAGGGCGGTTACCTGCCCAGTTGTCGACGAGGAGAAATTATGAGGAAATTTGTGAACATATTGTATAAATTTTGCTTTATTTCTTTAATCCGTAAAGCGGAGAATTGTCAGAAGAAAAAGTAGTTCTTTTATATCTCGGTGAATTTGCAATACAGAAATGTGTAGTGAAACAGTTTAAGCCCGGATTTCCCAAGTACGTCGTGATACATGGACTGTAATTTGATAGTATTGAGCCTATGGAGACCACTTAAGCCAGTTTTGACCGTCTGGCACGGGAGAACCCAATGGGTGAAGCATGCAAGGACGCATTTAGGCTCAACTTGCGATCTCAATGAGATTTTGATATTATGGGGCTTAGCTTGCAGGAGTGGTTCAGTGAAGTGTATATGGGAAATCCCAGCTTAGGGAATAAATGCTAAGGGATTGCAAGAACCTGAGAAAGGAAACCAGCCATGAACAAAACTAACTTACTCACTTGTGTACTTCTCCTCTCCACAGCCTTGATCGTATCTGCCCAGCAACGATCCAGGGATCAAACCAGACAAAACATTCAGACGCCTCGTGTGCCCGAAGGCGTAAGGGCCCAACGCAATATCGCCTACGTCGTCAACGGCCACGAGCGCCATGTGCTCGACCTCTTCGTTCCAGACGAGGCAGATGGCCCGTTGCCGTTGATTATATGGATCCATGGCGGCGGTTGGCAGAACGGCAGCAAAGAACGCTGTATAGCATTGCGCAAGGGTTACACGGATCGCGGTTACGCTGTAGCGAGCATCAACTACCGCCTCAGCGGCCATGCGACCTTTCCCGCGCAAATCGAGGATTGCAAAGCGGCCGTCCGCTGGCTGCGCGCTCACGCGAAGGAATACAACATCAATCCCGATCGTTTCGGCGTGTGGGGCAGTTCGGCGGGGGGGCATCTCGTCTCGCTCGTCGGGGCGAGTGGTGACGTGAAGGAGTTCGACGTTGGTGGAAACCTCGAGCAATCCAGCCGCGTGCAGGCGGTGTGTGATTACTACGGGCCGACGGATTTCAAGGTGTTTGTGACCACACCTGGATACGAGAAGCATGGCGATACGAACTCACCCGAGGCCAAGCTGATCGGTGGCGCGGTGCTGGAGAACAAAGGCAAGGCCTCACGCTTGAATCCTATCACCTATGTGACCAAGGACGATCCGCCGTTCCTGATCATCCACGGAGACAAGGACCGCACCGTACCGATCAATCAGAGCCAACTCTTGTTCGAGTCATTGAAGGTGGTGGGTGTGAGCGGGCACTTCCACACAATCCACGGTGCCGGACACGGCAAACCGGGATTCGATGCGCCCGAAATCGAGACGATGGTCCTCGCGTTCTTCGAAAGGCATCTGAAATCGAAATCGCCACCTCTGGGATCGCCGGATGCTTCGGCGTCCGAGAGCACTGCAACTGAGGGTCCAGCGCGAAATGCCGAAGTTGCGGACGGGAAGGTTTCGGTAAACTGGGTTGACCTCTATGAACCTCACGCAGATGACGAAATACCATATCGTCTCATGAAGCCTCTGGATTTCGATTCAAACAATCGCTACCCGGTTATTGTTTCATTGCATGGTGGCGGCGGCAGAGGGACGGATAACCGGAAACAACTGCGCGGTTGGAACAAGCTTCTTGCCGAAGAGCAGAGGCGCTCCGATTACCCCTGCTATGTACTCGCCCCCCAGGCAAACCGTTTGTGGGATACCGTGCACCTCAAGAACATCAAAGATGTCGTTGCGGCATTGCCGTCCGTTGATATGGGCAGGATCTATATCCTGGGGCATTCAATGGGAGGGCATGGTACGTATATTCTCATCCAAATTGATCCCGGTTATTTCGCG
The DNA here is from genome assembly GCA_019456195.1 of Planctomycetota bacterium. Taxonomy (GTDB): domain Bacteria; phylum Planctomycetota; class Phycisphaerae; order Sedimentisphaerales; family Anaerobacaceae; genus NIOZ-UU13. The sequence continues at coordinate 29,178 of VRUK01000073.1, forward strand.
GCGGCGGCGCCTTCGGCCGGGACCGGTCTGCCCCAGACCGAAGAGTTTATCGATGCATCATTGATTAAGGATGTCCCGATATGGTCCTTTCATGGGGACAAGGATAAGGTCTGCCCATTCGAGCGTGATCAGAAACTTTTCGCTGAGATGGAAAAACTGGGAGGGAACATGAAGCTTACAACCTGGGCTGGTGACGGACATGGCGTTGCCGAAAAGATGATTACCGGCAGTGACAACGGCAGCACCCAACTCAGTAGCGATCGCTGTGATGGGGAACCGGAGTTTTTGAAATGGCTGTTCTCCCACAATCGCTCGCCACTACAGAACAGCAAACAGCAAGAGAGGCCCCGAGCAAAACAAGGGCGCAGGGGTGCCACAGGAGATCCTCGACGCGTATGAGTCGCGTGTGTTCGACGGTATGCCGTACCGTCTGCTGCTGCCCGCCAATTTCGAAGCCGCCAAGAAGTATCA
>VRUK01000074.1 GCA_019456195.1 Planctomycetota bacterium
GCTCTTCCGATCTTCCTTAATACAAGGAGCCTTAAATATGAAAAAGGATATGAAAAATAACGAAATCAAAAATGATGAACTGCTCATCGCGATCGAATCACTGGAGATAATTGCCGATAATTTGGAACAGTGGCTTGAGCAGCAAAGAGATAGATTCAAGCATACAACCAAAGCTTTCCGAAAAAAGTGGATTACGGACTGGTTCTCAGATTTCTATGTCATGAAATTTTTCAAAGACGCGGAACACCAAAGGCGGTTCGATGATATTTTAGATTTATACAATCTATTTATGCCCAATATGGTCGGGCCGTTGAAGGAAGTATGGAACAGTTTTTTGCGAAGCGTCAAATTTATGCAGCAGGTTGAAAGGGACAAGGAAAAAATAGAGAAAAGCCATGACCTTGGATTCTGGTGCGTTAATTTTTTCGACACGGCGACAGTCCCATCGGTAGAACGTCTTAGGAATTTAATAAAACGGACAAGGGAATCCTCAACGGAACAAAAGCAAACAGCAGAATTCAAGAAACAGATAGAAACATTAAAGAAACGCCCGGAGGGTGTGCTGAACAGGCAGGTCGGCGAGATATTGAAGTCCTCGCCCTCAGGTATATCGGCTTCCAAAATAGCGGCACTACTAAACAAAAACTATGTCGGAGAATATGAAGCCACCAGTCCCTGTTCGGTCGGAAAAACAGAAAACTGGAAAAAGCATCGTAGGAATATAAAAGCAAAGATCAAAGTATTAAGAAGATGAGGCTGGAAATGGATAATACAAAAAACCAATGTCAAAGCTGTAAATTTTTCTCCAAGAGCGGCTCAAAAGGCTATTGCCACCGCTACCCGCCACAAGCCTGCGTAGTGGATGAACAGGGCAATTCAGCAACTTTATACCGCATCCCTGAGGTCCATGAAACCGGTTATTGCGGAGAATGGCAGAATGGGAAGCAAAAAACACAGACCGAAGAATTGGTAATGTCTGAATGCCGCAAACAAGATTAACTGTTCATTGCCTAGACTTGGGTGTGGATTAGAATAAGGCGGTTATGTTTGTTTTCGGGTTCTCGGATAACGTCTATATCTTACAACTTAAAAGCATATTAGTAACTATTTACAAAGCCATATTTGTCTTAAAAACAACCGGGGCCTATACCAGTTCGGCATAGGCCCCGAATTAATACAACATCTAATCCAATTCCCACTAAAGTGAGAATCTAATTAGTCTCACATCAATTTCCTAAATCAGGAGTTATCTATTCGACCTCAAAAGCTCCGATGTCATTGGCAGCCCCTTTCGGGCGTGCATCACCATTATAGTCATTCGTCAAAGTCACACCGACTGTGGCTGGATCCACACCACCGTCTATGGCTTCTGATCCGGCTCCCGGGACTAAATCAGCATCCAGTAGCGAGTCGCTCAGAATACTGCCTGTCTCTACGTCCGGTCTCTGCGTGTTGTCGGCAGGATCGCCGTTTTGAAGGGTATTGCCAAAGAACAGGCAATTCGTAGCCGCAATCGTGAAATTATTGTTGCGGGAACCCAGAACATCGTCACCATTGCCAACCACGTTATTGGCGAACAGACAGTTTACAACCTGCGTCGTATCCGCCAATTCATCATCGGTTCCATCATCGTCGCCGTCCGCATCGTTGGCATTGTTGTAAATAAGGTCCTGGTCTTCCTGGATGTTGCCCACGAATGTACAGTTGACGAACTTTGTGTTCCGCCTGACCTCACACATACGGTCGGGAGAGTTGTCGGAATTTGTGACGTTGTTCGTGAAAACGCAGTTTGTTACTGTGGCCTCGTTCTGGTCTTCGTCCGGGAACTGCAGGACGTTACCGTTGTCCCAGGAGGTGTTTCCTTCGAACCAGCATGAGTCGATGCGGACCACGATGCCATCGGCGGTTGCCTGTATCGCACCGCCATCGTCTTCGGCGTTGCCGTTCAGGAAAACACAGCGGTTAACTATGAGCGTCGTGCCCACTTCGATGAAACCACCGGCAAGGTTGTTGCCTTGCGCCTTGATATGACCGCCGTCACCGTCAGCGTCACCGGTTTCATCTGACTCAGCAACACTGGTCGGAGAACAGGCATAGTTGCCGTTAAAGAAGCAGTCGTTAATAGTGATAGTTGAACGACCGGTAATATTGATTGCGCCGCCGTCATCACCATCGCCGGCAATGGGAGTATGATTGTTCAGGAAATCGCAGTTAGCAATAGTACCTTCTGATTCATTATGAATGGTAATCGCACCGCCATCGCCATCTTCGTCGCCGAACTCATCTTCCGTAGATAGTAATTGGTCGTTCAGTTCCGCCTCACTAAGCTCACTATTGCCGTCGGCGTCCATAGCCGCGAAACGGTGGAGGTCGTCATCTTCGGTACCTTCGGTAAAATCTGGGCCTGCAAGACGAATACCGCCGGAATCAGCATCGGCCTCTTCAGGACTAAGACCGCCGCTGCCATCGGCATCGTTGTCAGCGAAAACGTCTAACAAGTCGAACGCCGACCCGGCATAGGAGAACCGGTTGTTGGTGTCCGCGACACAGTTCTGAATGGTCATTCCTTCTAATACCCAGCCCTTCGGGCCTGAATCATTGGGATTTTCGTTGCCGTTATTGAGGCCCCTATCGCCAAATGCGGCAAAAGCACGTGTAAGATCGTTACCATCAATAATGGTAAGTCCCTGACCGGCGCCACGATAAGTAACACCATCTTTGATTAAAATCTGAGATGCCAGGACATACGTTCCGGCGGCTATCTCAATTGTATCACCGGCCTTAGCCAGCTCGTTCGCCGCCGCAATATCTCCACCTTCTTCGACAGTAATCGTCACCGGCTGTGCAAACTCTACATGCAGCAGCGCCGCCGAATCCGCCTCCCCGTTGAACGATTCGGCCGCGTTCTCGCCGCTACCGGTGATGATGAGCACCAGCGAGTTGCCTGAGGCCCAGCCCAGCCGATCCACGATCTCCTGGATAACAGCGGAGATGTCCGAGGTCTGCTGGTCCGGACCTTCTTCGTCCACCGTGAGCCATTCCGGCCAGTCCCAGCTCGCCTCCGCGGACGTTGCCGGCCTGGACGATATGTCAAAGGCGGCATCCGAAAATGCCGCGGCATTGTCAACAGCTTCGCCCCGGAGGAACTTTGTACCAGGCCGGTTGTCACCCGGAACATCAGTCTCATCGACCTGGAACTGTACATAGGCGCTGGTGATGACGGCCCCTTGCGGGATGGCAATGTTGCTAAAGCGCATCCCGACAAGCTGGTTGTCTCCGGGTCCGCCCTCTTCGGTGATTTCGAGGTCCGAGCTGGTCAGATCAATCGCACCAGATGCCACTTTTTCCTCGGAATCATCCTCGCCGGCAGCGACCCGGACTTCGATAACGTCCCCGAAGACGACATTTGAGCCGATTAGTACCATCACCAAAAGAAATGAAGTTAAAAAAATCAATTTCTTACTCATAATAGTCCTCCTTTAAAAAGCTAACTCAACTGTGCTTTGGCCACACACCAAAGCACTCTTTAATTTCACAAAATACCTAAAAAAACTTACACCGTCACTAAGACAGATACCTCCCCAGGATGAGAATAAAGAACTGAAACTTGCCACAACCTCCTTCCTTCAAAGGCCCTATATGAACTGAGCCGTTAAACGAAATGTACAACCTTCACTATGGGGCACATAATTCCGACGCAAAATCCTCAGCTTCACTCACTAATCTTCCGTCTAAGATGATTTATCCCAAAACCACGAGGATTTCACTCGCCGGAAAGCCAAATATCAACAGACTTTACCTGCTCTATATATACCAAATTAGCCACATTTTAGTCAAGGATAATCTTTAAATCTTGCCTTTGTGTGCATTTTATAGAAAATTGTGCACAAACGGAGAAAATGTTTCAGAACATATAAAATAAAGATATACCGCTTAAAAGGGCAAATATTAACTTTTCGCAGGTCCTGATAACCTGTTAGTATCTTATATTTAGCGGATCATCCATATACACAATCTACCAATAAACTCAGATGTCTATTTTTGTTAGTTAAACAGGGTTAATCTTCCACCTAATCGGAAGGAGCAGGAGGCGGATCGGGGGCACGCCTGCGGCTCCACTTGTTGAGCCTTTCGAGCCGTTCTATCCCATGAGCAAAATAGGCCTTGTTAAGGGACGAAAGGTGATGCCGCCATAGTCCGTCTCGGGTTTCCAGCCAGCCTTTGGGTGTACGCACCAGCTTCATGTTCTCCATGGCTCTGTAAAGTGAGTCGGCAATGAGTTGATGGCCAAGGACGCTCGGATGCACGTGGTCCAGCAACCACTCGCTGCCGGGAACTCCGTCCTCGGTGCGTTCGGCGATTAGTGTCCTGGTATCCACGAGGGATACTCGATGCTGCCCAGCAACGTCCAGAATGGCTTGGTTCATGGGTTCCAGTATCCGCAGCGGGCAAATGTCCTCCTCTTTGGCGTTTACGAACCATTTCTTTGCTTCGGCTAAACGCCCTATGTGTTCATAGCATTTTCCAATCAGATAAAGGAGTCCGGCATGCCGGCTGTCAATCTCAGCGGCCTGCTCAAGGAGTTTAATTTTGCCATAAGCATCATCCCAGTTAAGTTTCCCGGCCTGTTCCGACAATTCGGCGACCCGCTCTATTTCACTCGTGTAAAGGTCACTGCTAAATTCCGACTTGAAAGGAGGGCTGTCTTTCAGATTTGAGACCGGATTTACCAGTATAACGGGAACACTCGCACCGCGGGACATCCGAACCATCGTTTGAAGATTACGGCCGAAGTGCTCAATAGTGCCCTGACGCCATACCTCATCACGATGGTAGGATTCAAGCCCATCGTCGAAATCGAGCTTGGCCTTGACTTCGCCGGGAAGAATCGTCTTCGATGTGCCTTTACGCCGGGCGCGTCTCGTTGAGATGAACTCATTTGCAAGAGAGTAACTTCGCAGGTTGAGCATCGTCCGATGCACCCTGATCAATGCGCGTGGGACTCTCTTTAGACGCTGGTATGTCCTGTCCTCAAGAAATTCGTTGTGTCCCGTGTAGATGATGAATAAATCAGGCTCATACTCAAGCAGTTCCCGCATGATGGGCACGAGGCGATAGCTGGCGTAGGATATTCCGCCACAGTTAACAACTTCGAAGTCCGTACCCGGCAACGCGGCACGCAGGTTGAGCTTGAGCCAGGCCGTAAATGACGTCTCTACGGAATAGGGCCTTCCCTGCACGGTTGAACCGCCGAGACAGAAGACCCGGAAAGTCTGCGGACCCTTTGCGGCGGCAAACGACTGGGGGCAAAAGTACGTCAGGCGTTCCTCGGCTGTCTCGAATTTTGTGCCCGTTGAATCGAGGGCGAAAAGGGAACGCAGTCCGTTGAACGAGACGTAAGGATCATCCGGACTAATCGAAGGTGGCCGAACGCACAGCCTCAGCACCAGCTCGCCCAATACGAGCGGCGAGATGACAACGACCACGGCCGCAAGGTGAAAGAATACTGTGCGGTATTTTTTATATATATGATTTAACAACATACCTGAACTTATACTTTCATCATACTACCAAATCTTTTACGGATTTCCAAGCGTTTTCGGCCCAATCAATAATACAGGGCCAAAGCAGATAGACAAGCAAAGAAATAACATAATGTATGGTTACATTTATCGGACGGATTTGGTATCCTATACGAATCAGGCTTCTCGCCAGGCATTATACAAGAAGAATGTTATCTCAAGTGAGGAACTTATGAATTACCGCTTAAAAATCGTGAACATTGTATGTGCGGCTTTTTATTTCACCTGTTGTTTATCTGCTGTATCCAACGCCGGAGCAAAAGAAAGCCAGCAACATAAGCAAGGCCACCACTATGCCGTGGAAGTCGAAGAGATAGTTACGAAATATACGCCTGCCAATAATGGTGCCGGGCCTATGTGGTGCTATGGCTCGACGGTTATTGCAAGGCAGGGCAATGACGTTTATCTTTCGACCATTGAAACAGGCAAGGATGTTCCTCTACTCTGCAACACTCGCTGGCAGTTATGGCATCGCACGTCCGACGGTTGGAGGATCGAACAGAATGAGAAAGCATATCGTCAGCGTGAGCCCTGTCCTATTGCCGTATTTAATGAAGGGCCTGTCTTTTTGTCGGTCAATCCTTCTACAAAGCCGGCGGGTGTCCAGTACGGGCCGTGTAAGCCCTTAGTCCTTGAGTTTGACCGGGGCAATCTAAGCGGTGCAGTTAAAATCCACACTCCGGCCTGGGCCGATGGAACCTACTTCACCGACCATTCCTACAGGGGCTTTGCGGCCGACGGCGTTAATGGCGAGCTTTTGCTTTTGAACATTAATGCCAAAACCAGTGAGCAGTTCGTTTCGTACCGCGACAGCAATGGCCGCTGGCATCAAAGAGGGACAATTGAGTTTCCCATCAGATCCTGCTATCCTCAGATTAGCCTGCGCGACGGCTCTGCTCATGTGATGGCTATTGGTGATATTGTCGAGCCGGTTGAGCAGTGGAGAAAGCTCAAATTCGAAAAGATGAATCGCAAGTGGGACTATGTCTTTCGGCGGTTGTTCTATACTTACACGGACAATATCAGGACGACCGGCTTTGTGCGGCCTGTTGAAATCGACACCGTTGAAGAAACATGCGGCTATATTCGAAACCTTGATATGCACATAGATGCAACAGGTTCGGCTCATCTGCTTTATACAAAACGGCCGCACCAGTATGATTTTATCCGTGACAAATACTTCCCGGGCCAGGCGATGACAATTAACCTTGAGTATGTCGTTGTAAAAGACGGCAGAGTCGTTTCGAAAAGAACTCTGGCACAAAGCCTGCAAGACTCGACAGGGTTCGAACCTTCTTTTGCACGATTTCATATCAGCAGCGACGGCAAGCTCCACGTAGTCGCAACAGGTACCGGAATCGTCAAAGGAAAACGCGTCTTCGGTAATTACATCGGTAGAATACCTGCCGGAAAAGGCAGTCCTGTGTTTGAGCGCATTGGATTGAAGCATCCGTTTGGCAGCTTCTTTACCAACACGCCTCGGGGCGGGTCAAAACCATCGGACGTTATTGATCTTTTCGGTATCGCCGACGACAGCCCGAATCTGCGATATGCCCGAATCCGTGTTGCCCCCCCAAAGACTGATTTCAATCACAACACCAGGACCGGGCAAGGGAAGATTTGATGCTTTACACTTTTCGCACCAGACAGCTTTCAGCCCGGAAACTTAATGATGTTTACCTGATAACTGTCTTAAAATCTCGATTTTATTTTCCCATTTATGTGAATTAATTCCGGTCGGCATACTCCGGCCCGGCCTCCGCAATCCACGCCAGCATTTTCGTAAAAATTTCACCACTTTCATTTCATCACCCTAATTAACCGACAGGGCTCCCACCTTCAATACTCTGGATTATCCCCTTCCCTGGAAAACTAACCAATAATGACTATATACAAGTGCCACCGGTAAGAGCAAATGTAACGTTTTTTCCGAATTATATCATCTACCAGGTAAACTAAATAACTTCCGCTGCATAACTTCCGCTGCAATCTCAATTTACCTGTTAGAATCATGTGCCCTCGCACTACTGTTATCCACTGAATCCTTCATATTTTTCCTTGAAAATAACTGAAGATATGTTATGATCTCATTATTCGCATCTTTTTAAGCTTTTTGGAGGAAATAATCCAAATAGAGTTCGACCAACAAGGTTTTGATAAAAACAATTTGAAAGGCTGACCGGATGAAAAAGACAATTTCACTTGTAATGATTTTAGCAATATTGTTCGTCCTAACAGTGGACATGGCTAATGCAAAGCTCGTGGCATGTGTGGGTGACAGCATTACATATGGGTCAGGCATTTCCAATCGCAATTACAATTCCTATCCCGCCCAGTTGGATAGGATGCTGCAAAAGTTTGACAATCAGTGGCAAGTACAAAACTTCGGGGTAAGCGGCGCAACTCTGCTGAGAAATGCTGACAAACCTTATGTGCAGCAAAGCGCTTACAATCAGGTATTGGCGGCAGAGCCGGACGCTGTTATCATCAAGTTAGGCACTAATGACTCCAAGCCCCATAACTGGATTCATAAGGATGATTTCATCTCTGACTACATTTTCCTGATCGACACCTTTGCAGAGCTGCCCAGCAAACCTAAGATATGGATCTGCAAACCGGTGCCTGCGTTTAATGATAATTTTGGCATTAGTAACGCAGTCATCAAAGACGAAATAATCCCATTGGTTAGCCAGATAGCAGAATTAAAAAGCGCCGAAGTAATCGATTTATACACTGCGCTGAGTGACGCATCTGCCTTGTTCCCGGATGGGATTCATCCGAATGCCGAGGGAGCTAAGCTGATAGCAGAGGCGATTGCTCCCGTATCCACCCCCGATTTCAATGGGGACGGAATTGTCGACGCTGCTGACATGAGCATTATCGTTGACCACTGGGGTGAAAATTACCCCTTGTGTGACATTGGCCCGGCTCCTTTCGGAGATAATATAATTGATGTCCAGGACCTAATCGTCCTTGCTGAATATCTATTTACCGAGCCTGGACTAATCGCATACTGGAAGCTGGATGAAACAGAAGGCATCGTAGCTAAGGACAGTGCCGGTGCCAACGATGCTAATATCGTAGGCGATCCTCTCTGGCAGCCTGATGGTGGTATGGTGGATGGTGCACTTCAATTGGATGGTGTGGATGATTATGTCGGCACTGATTTTATCTTGAATCCGACAGAAGAATCCTTCAGTGTATTTGCCTGGGTCAAAGGCGGGGCCGCAGGACAAGTTGTTTTGTCTCAAGCCGGTGGGGCGAATTGGCTTAGCACGAACCCATCTGATGGAAACTTGATAACAGAACTCAAGGGTACTGGCCGCTCTGCAAGTCCATTGCAGTCACAGACAATCATCACCGACGACAATTGGCACCGCATAGGTCTTGTGCGGGATGGTTCGCTCAGAACGCTATATGTTGATAGCGTCGCGGTGGCCCAAGACACACAGGATGGTCTGGGAGGCTTAGAAAACGGTCTGTACATTGGTATCGGCAACGCTATGCAGCCAGGAACCTACTGGTCCGGCCTGATCGACGACGTTCGTATCTACAACCGGGTAGTGACACCATAGAAAATCGAGATATGCCCTATTTTTTCCATAGGGGAAAGCCCAATCCCTAAGTATAATTGTGGACAGGCTAATCTGAGGACTTTCATGTCAATACAGCAGCTAAATATGCGCCATCGCCGGAGAGTCGGATATACGGTTATGACAATTCTACTGGCAAGTTGCAGCCTGGTTCAGACACCAAAGGATCAACTGCCACCGGGCATGGCATATCTCAATCAGGCTCCCGTCGGACATGACTTCGACGCATTTCTGGAAGAGTCAACAGTTCAAAGTGAACTGTTTCGCCGTCGCTTGCTTGCAGGAAGCGATCCCAATTTTGTCAGTGCAGACCTGATCGCAGAAGCCATCCTGAAATTCCATCAAAAAGCACCACAGTACCTGAGCAGGCACAAAGATCTCAAAAGTTTCAATTTGTCGAAGAAAATGATCATAGAAGCTGTTAGCGGCAACAACCATATCTCAAGTTTCCGGACATACGGCGGGTTTCAAGGCAGGTGGTATGGTCTATGGGATAAGATGAAGGTGGACCACCACTGGAGCGATATTGTCGAGCCAGATAAACCACGGTGTGTGCAGATTAACAGCGATAAGCCGGTATGGATTCGCAGCTTTCAATACTGCTGGGTCGGTGACGGTTACGGCCTGAACATGATTGCTACTCAGAATCCGGATTCTAAAACTGGTGACTTTCTGCTTGGCCATGTAATCCACGTAGAGAATGGCAATATCAAGAGACCGACAAAGCGGCGACCACATGTAGGAATATTCGTTGATGATGGTAAACTAATCTGGATAACGGCTGGTGAAGTGTTTCTTGAAGAAAGTTATGATGTTTACCCTGGGGTGGAAGGCTATGCGATAACCGGTTTCTTCTACAAAGTCAGAGATGCTATCCTGAAAACGACACAATGCTTTCAAGCCATTTATACGCGCAAGCCGGATAACCGTCCGGAGTGGTTTTCTTTTCCACTCGAACTAAAGGTATCTCACTAAGGTATTATTCGCATCTAAAACCGGGTAGTGACACCATAGAAAATCGTGGCGCTGGTACGTCAAAAACCTTAAGAAACAGAACGGCCAAAATATTGAAAGAGTTGGTAGTTTAAGAAACTGTCAGCTATTTTTATTTGAAATAGGCCATTGAATACGTTCACGCAAAATCTGCGTTTTCTGAACAAAACATCATATACTTAATCCGGTGCTAATAAAAAAATGTTCTTTGTTAGGCAAGAATTTGAGGTATGGTGCTTCCATCAATCATCAAATTTAACATCTGTGGTGTCAAAACGGAGACATCATGACACCTGAAAATCAGGATATTTTCCAGATCCTGAAAAAGGCTCTATTATTGGCGAAACAGCAAAGGAGATAGCATTGTGGTTCTTGCCCATGAGGTCTATTTCAACTCCTCAGTATTTATCTTTCATAGTCCGGCGGAGATAAAGTAGAATGAGGTGTTGGGAAATTGCTATTTTGAACAACGAGAACATTGAAATGGAACAGGGCATGAAGTATAATAGTTTATGATACTGTGCTGACGTAACGGTTATGTATGAAGGTATATGAAAAATTCCAGTTCAAGGTTGTTTTATACCTGCGTTGGGCACAATTGATCTAACCATTCAGTTGTTAACTTAAGAGGAGTTCATGAGATGTCAAAAACTACCAGACGCAAATTTCTAAAAAACTCATTAGCCGCTGGAGCTGCATTTGCTATATGTGGCACTGCATCCACTGCCTCCGTTTTAGGCGCCAATAATCGTCTGCGCATTGCCGTAGCAGGCGTGAACGGTCGAGGCGGCAGTCACATCAATGGCTGGTTGGATCAGGACAATGTGGAGATCGCCTACCTTATTGATCCTGATGTGAAGGTACTGGAAAAGAAGCTGAAATATCTTCAGGGAAAGACCCAGGGCAGGTTTACCTGTAAGGGTGTAGCGGATGTTCGCGAAGCCCTCGAAGATAAAAATCTGGATGCAATTTCAATTGCCACGCCGAATCACTGGCATTCGCTAATAACTATCTGGGCGGCTCAGGCCGGCAAACATGTTTACGTGGAAAAACCTATGAGCCATGACATCGTGGAGGGACGCGTTGCCGTGGAGGCCCAAAAGAAATACGGAGTGGTCATTCAACACGGAACGCAAAGCCGCAGCGATGCGGGCAATGCCGGCCTGCACGATCTCATTCGCTCCGGCAAGTTCGGCAAGATGAAGATATCCTATGGCTACTGCTGCAAACCGCGGGGCAGCATCGGCTTCAAAAGTCCTTCCGCCCCCCCACCCAATCTGGATTGGAATCTTTGGCGAGGCCCGGCCATCATCGATCAATACCACGCTAACTACGTCCATTACAACTGGCATTGGTTCTGGGAGACTGGCAACGGTGACATGAACAATCAAGGTACCCACCAGCTCGATATGGCCTACTGGGCATTGGATAAGGGATTAACACATCCCATCCGCGCCATGGCCCTCGGTGGACGCTTCCTTTGGAACGATCAGGGTGAGACACCAAACACCATGCTCGGTATTGCAGAATATCCCAATGGACAATTCGTTTTCTTCAATGTTCGCAACGTCAACTATGATGGCTATGAACGCCAGGTCGAAAACGAGTACTATTTCGAGGATGGCGGTAAGATCATCAGGAAAAAATACTACCCCAAGGGCAGTGATACGGGGGAAAATATTGACATTCCACGTGGTCATGTCACCCCCGGAGGGAACTGGGGCAGTTTCATCGCTGCCTGTCGGGCCCGTGATCCGAAGATGGCCAATGGCAATGTCCTGGACGCACACCGGGGATGTGTGCTGGGCCACCTCATGAACAACTCGTATCGCCTGGGCAAGAGTGTGCCTTTTAATGCCAAAGCGGGCCGCTTCGGTGACAACCGAGATGCTTTTGAGCATTTTATGAAACTCCACAACGTCATGAGCAACGGGGTCGGACTTCCGGAAGACGGAACTAACTACACCGTAGGACCATGGCTGACCTTTAATCCTCAAACCGAACGTCATACAGGAGCATACGCCACTGAAGCCAACGAGTTGTTGAAGGATGCCAATCGCCCCGGATTCCAGGTGCCTGACGCCAGAAAAGTGTAGGCCCATTCAACGTATTACTTGCTGAACCTTGATCAGCCTTGAGAGAAAGAGAGCCGCCGTGAAGGTTGCGGCTCTCTTTCTATATGGTTCATAGTGTATTTGCAGATAAGAAAGGATACAAGGATGCTCATGCAGAGACGTCAATTCCTACTTATGACCTCAGCTTTTCCCTGGGCTGGGACGGCGGTGACCTTTGGCAATCAGGAAAAACTTCCACGAGAGGATCTTGATAAAATTCCGATTAGTCTTTGTCTCAACGCTTATTCTTTCAATAGCTTGCTAAGAAACGGCGAGATGAGTCTGGAACAGTTGTTCCGGTTTACGAAAGACACCGGTTTTCAAGGAGTGGATTTGACCGCCTATTACATCCCCGGATATCCGGATGTCCCTGCCGATGAGGTCTTGTATAACATCAAGCGGATGGCCTTTCGCCTGGGACTGGCTATAACCGGAACGGGGGTCAGGAACAACTTCACCCTGGCCGATTCGGAGCGAAGAAAAAAGGAAAAGCAGTTGGTCAAGAACTGGGTGATAGCCGCCTCCAAACTGGGGGTTCCGCACGTAAGGGTATTTGACGGAACAGCCAAGCCCAGGGGATACTCACGGGAAGAGATTACCGATTGGTTGATTGATGACATGAGGGAATGTGCCGCTTATGGCGGTCAACATGGAGTGATGATTTGCTATCAAAACCACAATAACTTTACCACTAATGCGGCTCAGGCAATTGAGATTATCGAACGTGTGGATTCGCAGTGGTTTGGCTTGATGCTGGATATCGGAAGCCTGCCGGAGGGAGATGCCTATCAGGAAATCGAGCGATTGATTCCCTATACAGTGACCTGGCAAGTCAAAGAAATGATCCAAACAAAGGGAACGAAAGTCAATACGGACTTCGCGAGACTGATGCAGATCGTGCGCCGATCCGGGTATCGCGGCTATTTCCCCCTGGAAACCTTGGGCCAGGGAGATCCATTTCAGAAGGTGAGAGAGCTTTACCGCCAGGCAAGCAGCCAGTTGACTTGATGTTAAGTGTTTTCATTGCTCATCAAATTTGACATCTGTTGAGACAAAATGGAGACACGAATTTTTCGAAGGACTCTGATATTTTGGAACTTATAGTAGAACACAGGCAACTGCACGGTTCAGTTTTTAGTCCATATCTTGCAAAGTTGGCCAATGAGACACGTCAGTGAACTTGCCGCCAGCACGAGCAGCCACCCGGCGATTCCCGGATCGACAAGTTTTAATATCCCAGCCAAAAAGGGTAAATATATTGCAAGTATTAGGAGTGTAACACACAATCCGAGAGCTCCCCAGACGTATGGATTGCTGGTAACGTCGTTCTTAAACAGGTGCGTGCCTCGAGATCGCATGTTGAAAATATGCCAAAGTTGTGCAAAGGCGAGTGTCAGAAATGACACCGTCACCGCCTGATCCGTGTCCATTTCCAGCATCTTGAAGGCAAGTCCAAAAGCCAGAAGAACCGAGAACGTGAGCGAAACACCATATCCGAGAATCGAGAGCCAACAGCTCTTGGGCAGAATGGGTTCGTCTGAAGATCTTGGCTTTGCCTGCATTATCCCGGAATCACCCTTGCCCACACCCAGCGCTAATGCCGGGAACACATCTGTGACCAGATTCAGAAACAAAATCTGCAGCGGCAGAATTGGCAACGGAGCATTAACAACCGAAGCCGCGAAGACGATCATGACCTCACTGATGTTGCAGGACAATAGATATATCACAAATTTTCGTATGTTCTCGAAAATGATGCGGCCCTGTTCGACTGCAACTACAATCGTAGAGAAGGCATCGTCTTTAAGAACCATGTCGGCGGCTTCTTGAGCAACCTGAGTACCTCGCAGGCCCATCGCAATACCGATGTCGGCCTTTTTCAAAGCCGGAGCGTCATTCACCCCATCACCCGTCATGGCAACAACAGCTCCGGCCTGCTGATGAACCGCAACCAGGTCGAGCTTCTGTTTCGGACTGACCCGCGCAAAGACGGGCGTCTGCTGATAGGTCTCTTTATCTACCTGAGACATTGTCTCATACTCTTTGATATCCTTGCCGATAATCACGGTATCTCGGCCGCTTTCAGTCAAGCCGATGGATGATGCGATATTGGCGGCCGTCTTGGGATGGTCTCCCGTTATCATCACCGTCTGAATGCCCGCATTTCGACAGGCCGCTATAGCTTGACGAACATCTTCTCTGGCGGGATCCTCCATACAGGCCAGGCCCACAAACGTTAGGTCCGTGTACGGATCTACTTTGATCGACTCAGCCTCTTTCATGGCCAGAGCCAGAACACGGTAGCCCTGTTCAGCCAGCTCACTGTTCTGCTGCAACCAAAATGCTCGACATTTATCGTCCATTTGCTCGCGACCGTTCGCTGCAGCGAACCGGGTGGAGTCATCGAGAACAGCTTCGGGCGCGCCTTTTACGGCGACCCGGAAATTGCCGTTGGATCGATTAAAGGTCGCCATCTTTTTGCTATCCGAGTCAAACGCATCTTCGCGCTCTTCGGGATACTCCTTGTTCAATTCTTCATAATCAATGGACGCTTTCCGGGCTGCCACTAAGAACGCCACTTCGAGCGGGTCCCCCACCCCTGCTGTCGAATCAGTCTTTGTTTTGTCTAAGGACGCATTGTTACAAAGCACGCCGATCTGGAGCGTTTTGATGAGTCTATCGTTCTGTGTCGGATCGATAGGTTGACCGTCTATTGAGAACTCTGCCCGACCCTGATCGTCAATTCGCCCGATTTTGACATGCTGGTCAGAGAAAATGAAATCGGTGACAGTCATCTTGTTTTCTGTCAACGTGCCGGTCTTATCCGTACAGATGATGCTCACTCCTCCAAGCGTCTCGACAGCGGCGAGGTGGTTAACCATCGCGTTTCGCCTGGCCATGCGTATCATCCCCCGCGCCAAAGCCAGGGTTGCGACAATAGGAAGCCCCTCGGGAACGGCCGCTACTGCCAGGGCAATCGCGGTCTCAATCATTTGTATCACTTCTTTACCCCTGGCGATGCCGGTTCCCGCGATCACCGCTATGAACAGAAATGTCACCCAGAGCAGCTTCCTGCCCAGCATATCCAGCCGCTTTTCCAGGGGAGTCACCTCATCTTCGGCTTTCTGGACCAGGTCGGTGATTTTTCCCAATTCGGTTTCCATTCCAGTTGCGGTTACGACGGCTTCGCCCGATCCTCGTGTGATAGAGGTCCCCTTATAAAGCATATTCGTTCGGTCGCCCAGCGAGGCCGATGCATCGATTTCCTGCGTCTGTTTGCTGACTGGGAGTGATTCGCCGGTGAGCACTGATTCGTCCGCCTGGAGCTTGCCCGCAATGACTACACGCATATCCACACTTACGATATCTCCGCCTTCAAGCAGGACGATATCTCCGGGAACCAGTTGACGAGCCGTTACTTCCTTTACCTGTCCGGAGCGGCGAACTCTCGCGGTGACCCTCTCCATCCGATGCAGCGCTTCCATGGAGCGGACCGCTTTAAGTTCCATAAAAAAGCCGATTGCGGTATTGACAGCGATGACGCCCGCGATCGCCAGGCCGTCCATCCACTCCTGGAACACGCACGACAATATCGCTGCGACGGCCAGGAGAATAACGATAAGACTCTTGACCTGATTGAGCAGTATCTTCGCCACGCTCTTTTTCTTGGCTTCGCTAAGGCGATTGGGCCCATACTTCTTAAGGAGAGACTTGATCCGCCGTTTATCCAGTCCTTCTTCACGTACTACGTTGTATCGCTCAAGAATTTCCTCGCTTTTGCAAGACCATGGCGTAGAGATGCCTGCTTTATCCTTTGACCGGGATTTGCTATTTACCATTAATTTGATTCCATTCCTTCAAATTTATTTTTGAACACAGATTCCTTTATAAGCCTCACGACTGATTGCGACTGGCCAATACACGCGCCATCGTTTATGCCTTTCACTGTCGCAGATGCTTAATCTGCTTATACATAATAGCAGCAAAAGAAATTTGAGACAAGCCCATCCTGTTCGTGATTAAGCTGACCCGAACGATGGGAGGGTATAGGCTGTATCCAACACGCTCAAATGATTCATATGAATAAACCGAGATGTCCCATATCCCCCAAAAAATTATATGATTGACACATTATTTTTCATCCGGCTGCTTAATCCGATTTTATCTGTAAAATTCTTGAAAAGATGTGTTTTTGGGCAATATAAAGGATAGACTTGATGTCACGCGGTCCTGTTAGCCCCTAACAAGTATGCGCGGTACTATTGGCCATTGACAAGCGCATTTGGTTTTTACATTTTTTTTCAAAATTACTGCGAATGATTACCAAATATCAAGATTGCATTTCTCTTTTGATTGTTTCTATATATTCATCGGTTTTTTTCTGCAAAGTCAGACTTAGCCCTTCTCGAAGTTCAATTTTTTCCGGTTCTATGCCGAAAATTACTATCTCGTCCAGGCATTGATTTAATTGTCGTGCTAATGATATCACTTTTAAGATGTCGATTTCGTGCAATGAATAGTGGAGAAGCTTTTTAACACTTTGAACCTCTTGAGTCCCAAACCTTACCATCATTCCCGGCGTTTTGCCCATATAAGCACAATCGATAATGATTACTTTTTTTCTTTCGGCGATAAGGTGCAGGATTGCCATGCCACCGGTACCGGCATCGACTAAGTCTATGCCTGGATATGAATCTTTTTTTTCAAGTAGCTTATTAACGAGAAATCCGCCGATACCTTCGTCAGCCATCAGCGGATTTCCAAGTCCTAAAACGATTATGTCGTTTTTCATCTCATTAAACACTATTTAATAAATTGTACGTCAAGCATATGAGTTGAGCAGGAAACACACGGATCGTATGAACGTACAAGCATCTCAAGTTTTTGCCTGACCGCGTCTTCGCCTTCGTCAAGAATTTCTGGGACGATCTTTTCGAAATCCAATTGAATATTGGCATGGTTCTGAGTTGTCGGTATGCACAGATTGCCGCCAAGACAGATCCCATTTTCATCAAAATCATAAGAATGGAAAAGGATACCACGCGGAGCTTCGATAGCGGCATCGCCATGACCGGCTTTTTTCGGTTGGGGATCAAATTTTTCCTGCTTGATTCCGATACTGAGCAGATCGTCAATAATTTTAAGAGAACTGACAACGATTTCGCCGCATTCTGCAAGCTGAGCTATTGAGTTCATATAAGGATTGCAGCATCCTTTTTCGAGACCAAGCTTTTGGGCGATATCTTTTGCAACATCTGCCAGCTGTTCGTAGTTATTGTTGAATCTTGCTAAAGCCCCGGTTGCATACGAATCACGATGCCATTTAGCCCACTTTGATGTTGACTGGTCATTGACGTATTCATTGGCGACCGATTCCCAGTTACAAACATTCTCGGTGTGTCCATCTGTCGAAACGATTTTGCCGTCATAAAACGAGTAGAATTTGTCTTCACGCAGCGAAACATATTCGGTTTCTCTTGAAAAATCCGGCACCTGCCCCGCAACACTTAACACAACATCGACTATTGTCATCAAGTCAGGGACAATATTTGTCAGTGTTTCCTTGAGTTCTGTTAATTGCTGTTCGGACGGCAGTTTGGTAAATCCTCCTGGCGTGATTGTTACCGGATGCGTTACCCTGCCACCAAGTATCTCAGACCATTCGTTGGCAAGACGATGAGCTTTAACGATAGTCAAAAAGGCCTCTTTTGCCGTACCTGCGAGAGGCACAACTGATTTGATGCCGAAAAGATCAGGTGCAACGAGGTAGCCCACGTGCAGGACATGGCTTTGAAGCTGTTCCGAATAGTGCAGCAGTCTTCTGATTTTATCAGTCTGCTCTGAGACCTCTATGCCGAGCGCGTTTTCCACAGACTTTATCGCTACAAGTGAGTGTGATATCGAACAGATACCGCATATTCTGCTGACGATCAGCTGTATATCCTCATAGCTTCTACCTCGAATCATCGCTTCGAAAAATCGTGGAGCTTCCGGCACCTGCCATTCGACTTTTTCGACTTTTCCGTCAATGGCGTTGACTACAATATTGCCGTGTCCTTCGATACGCGTGATGTGTTCTGCGTTAATGTTTATAGTCTTACTCATAATTTAACACCTTGTTCACTTCCAAAAAGAATCATTTTGCTTTGAAGGTCGTCGATATTCAAGCCGTATTTTTCTATGACGTCTTTTGCTGCATCAACGTTTGGGTTATCGACATATCCACGGCAGCCGATACATCGGGCCCCTGCCGACGGACATCTTGCCTCGCATCCTGCGCGTATGATTGGGCCAAGACAAAGTTGGCCGTATTCCCAGAGACATGGGTTGCCTTTTGCTTTACATTCGACACAAACGGGATATTCGGGGATTTCAGGGGTTTTACCAATCAATATCGCCCTGACGATCGAGATAAATTCTTTGGCTTCGATGGGACAGCCCTGTATTTTATAATCTACTTCCACGACCTCATCGACAGCCCTGGTCATTTCTGTATTCAGATGAGGCCTGAACGCGTCATCGCCGTAAACGCACTTCTTAACATTATCAAGATCAAAATTGTTCTTGAGCTTATTGATCCCGCCTATAGCGGCGCACGCTCCAAGGGCGATTAATATCTTGGCTCTACTCCTTATAAGCTGAAGTTTTTTTTCATCTTCTGGTCTTGTTATTGAGCCCTCGACTATGGCAATATCATATTCGTTGCTCTTTTCGCTCATGGCTTCACGCCATTCAACGACATCCACCGCTCCGATCAAATCGAGTATTCCTTCTTCAAGATTTACGATCTGGAGCTGACATCCTTCACAGCACGCAAAGTCAAAAACTGCTACTCTTGGTTTACTCATTTTTAAATAGCCTCCGGCGTAGCGCCTAATTCTGAATAACGAAATACCGGCCCATCCATGCACACATAATATTGATTAATCTGGCAGTGGCCGCACTTGCCAACACCGCATTTCATCTTGCGTTCAAGATTTACAAATATATTCTCACCACTCATATCATAATCAGCAAGAGTTAGGAAAACGAACTTATACATAACGGGCGGCCCGCATATAAAAACAAGCGAAGAAGCCCAATCTGATTCTATTTTTGGAATTAATTTTGTTACCACTCCTACATTACCCTGCCAACCATCATCGGCCTGGTCAACGGTTTCAAGAAGATGAATATCATCTCTCTGTGACCATTCCTGCAGCTCGGAACGATAAAAACGCTGAGCTTCGTTTTTAGTACCCAAAAGTATCGTAATGTCTCCATAATCATCTCTGTTATCAAGCACATAATTTATGAACGATCTTTGAGGCACTAATCCAATACCGCCACAGATAAAGACAAGGTTCTTCCCCCGGGCTTGTTCTGTTGGATAACATCCTTCGCCAAATGGACCTCGGATACCAATCTTATCACCCGTATTCAACTTGTGAATCATATTAGTTACATTGCCGATCCTTCTGACCACGATTTCAAAACCATCCTTTTTCGTAGGTGATGACGAAATTGATATCGGCGCTTCACCGAAACCGGGTATCGAAACTTCGACAAACTGTCCAGGGCGGTATTCAAGCGGCTCATCGTCCATCGAGAGCTTAAGATACAACTCTGTTTCATTCATCATTTTTGTCTCATTGACCGTTGCCGGTTGAGGCAAATAAAGATCTTTAACTTGTCCGCAGCACTCACACATTAGTTAAACTCCTTATGTAGATAAGCAAACCTGAGGATTCGTTTTCTTATTGAAACCAAACTCTTCAAGTAATTGATTATAAACTGTTACTGGATTCGCTATGTCAGGTAAACACGCATCGATACATCTGCCACAACCTACACAAGCTATTTCACCGTCTATTTTACCCGGAACGTATTTGCCTTTGCGATACAAACGATGGCGAAAACGACTCGATCTTTTGGGACGGAATTCATGGCCCGGAGCAACTTTTGTAAATCCATCGAGCAGACAGCCGTCCCACTCCCGTTGTCTGTTTCCAGAGGTTAAATCCCATGCTACGGAATCCTGAACATTAAAACAATAGCAAGTCGGACAGACTTGATTGCACGACCCGCAACTAAAACAAGTCTTGGCCTTTTCTTCCCACAGAGGGTGGTCGTAAGCCATTTCAAGCAGCTTCGGAATGTCCGATGGCTTGCAATTGAGAGCATGCTTGTTCAGTTCCTTTTCGTTCTTTTTCCATACACTCCGGCGGGCATCGAGGTCTTTGGAAGTTGCTTCGTCAGCTTTTGCCATATCCAGAAGCTTTTGTCCCTTATCTGTGACTGCTTCTACGACATAGCCATCACCCGTGTCAGTGACCAGAACATCGAAACCTTGTTTGACAGTCGCGGTTGACATTGAAGATGCGAAAACATTTTTCGAAGGATTCACTACGTCGCAGGCTATTATTGTAGCGTTATTGCGTCTGCCCATATAATGGGTATCATAATTGTCCTGGCTGAACAATTTGTCCATTTGGTTGATCGCTGCCATGTCATACGGATGAACTCCAATCAAAGCAAACTTCTCGGTGTCGTAAACAGATTTGTAACCGTCTTTTGCTCCGAACTCTACGATAGTTTCAACCGGAGGCTGAAAGTACTTCTTCGGTGGCAGCATGGTTACATCGTAATCAATACGCAAATCTTCGGCTTTTTGAAGTACCGCATACTCGAATCTGTCAGCCTTGTCTTCATGGACCTGAACACCGTAAACCTTTTGTTCTGTTGATATAATAAAATCAACCCAATCAAGAAATGGTTCTTTGCTTAGTTTTTTTGTACTCATTTTTAACCCTTGCGTAATTTCCACATTATTGCATATAGTAAGGCAGCCTTGCCATATCGAGAGCAATGTCAATAGAAACAACTTTTACCTTTCTTGGTACCTCGATACGGCACGAAGTAAAATTCAAAATCCCTCTTATGTTATTATCTACAAGCTTGTCAGTAACATGCTGAGCTTGATTGCTTGGCACGGTAAGAATCGCCATCTTAATCTTTTTAGGTCGTATAGACTTCAGCTTCGCAATGTCCTCTATAACAAGTCCATTAAGTTTTTTTCCTATTTTTCTTAAATTATTATCAAACACTGCCTTAATAAGGAGCCCGTAAATACTAAAACCTTCATAGGCAAGAATAGCCGATCCAAGATTACCGACACCTATTAAAATAGCCTCACGTTGTCCATCGAGCTTGAGTATTTTGGATATCTGCTTAATAAGTTTTTGTGTATCGTAACCAACGCCTCTGGTGCCGAATGAGCCGAAATACGAAAAGTCCTTTCTTATTTGCGTAGAATTCGACCCAATAAATTCTGCTAATTCACTACTGGACAGCTTTTTTTTACCACCTCTGCGAAGCAAGACCGCTGCCCGCAAATATCTGGGCAATCGCTTTACTGTTTCGTCCGGTATCTTGTGATATCGCAAAATCTAATCCTATACATTTCATTGCTTGTGAACACATTCACATTCAATATTATGTATTCTACTGCTTATTGCACCTAAGTCAAGGGTGTTAAGAGTTTTTTCGTCTTTTTTTTTGTGACACATGAGAAATTAATAATAAAGTGGCAAAAGACAGGAATATATTGACATTTACAGACATTTCTACTAAGCAAAAATTGTTCCATAAATCCTGTCCCTGACGAAAATTCCGTCCTTGTTTATTAACAAGGGTTGGCTGTTAACGTTGATACATTGCTTTTCAATAGGCTACTTAATCCGATTACATACTGAAAATTTCAAAAAATAGTTGTATTTACGCAAATAATCGGCATTTATTCGGACTCGATATAGGCAAAATCAACATTTGTGGTGTCAAAATAGTGACAAGATGTCACCTGAAAAACAGGGTGTTTTCCATCTCCTGAAAAATGAAACTCAAATTACTCCTTTTCATTTCGTTACATAGATAAATGGGTAGCAACACCATAAGTTACCAATAAATCATCGCATCCTCGAAGAGCTTGCTAAGCTCCTCTGGCCCTACAGGCTTTGGCGACAGCTTCGTCACTCGATGTTGCGGCAATGTCCCCTCTACCAGAGCGGGGATATCGTCCCTCGTGTATCCAACCGCTGA
The DNA here is from genome assembly GCA_019456195.1 of Planctomycetota bacterium. Lineage (GTDB taxonomy): Bacteria > Planctomycetota > Phycisphaerae > Sedimentisphaerales > Anaerobacaceae > NIOZ-UU13. The sequence goes on from VRUK01000074.1 coordinate 22,360, forward strand.
AAGTCCGTTGGGCATTTCAAGTTCCTGCATGAAAGAAATAATGCAGTCGGCAACGATCTTGCCGGCATCGGCTGGATTTGCGCTGCTGATATCGACCCCTAATGCCTCAGCCGCTTCTAAGTGACGCCGGGGACACGCCGGCGACGTAAATCGAAACACAGCCGGGGCGTTGAGAACCACGGCCATCCCGTGCGGAATGATGGGATGCTCGACGTTGTAGCCCTCAGGTTTATAATCCCGCACCATCCCCGAGACCGGGTACGACATACCGTGTGCCAGATGAAGCCCGGCATTGCCGAAGCCTATGCCACCGTAAGAAGCAGCCAGCAGCATCATACCCCGGGCCTCATCGTCGCCGGGGTTCTTGAAAGCTCGCGGCAGGAACTGCACCACTAATCGCAGCGCCTCAAGGGCCCACGTGTCGCTGATTGGGTTGGAACCTTGGTAGGCAGGCCGCAACATGGGTCGCTGGGATTTGATGCGTTGATGAAAAGGCATGGCCGTATATGACTCGATCGCATGTGTAAGTACATCCAATCCTGTCGAAGCAGCGATCTGTGGCGGAAGCGTCCGGGTATTGTGCGGATCCAGGATGCCGAGCGTCGGTTTTAGTCGCAGATTTGCAATTCCGGTTTTGGCGTGCATCCCCACCAGATCGAAAATCACCACTCCTGTCGTTTCACTGCCGGTGCCTGAGGTCGTTGGGATAGCCAGCAGAGGCTTGAGGGGACCGGGAATCGGTTTGCCCTTGCCGATGGGGGCATTGACATAATCCAGAAAATCGGCGGGATAGGTACTGTAAAGATTGGCCGCCTTGGCCGTATCCAGCGCCGAGCCGCCGCCGATTCCGACAAATGCGTCGAACGAATCTGCAGCGGCGAAGTCAATAGCCTGCTTTAGCGATGCGTCTGTGGGTTCGACACGAACCTGATCGAATAATGTGTAGCCGACACTCTGCTCTTCAATAGCCCCGAGTATGGCCAAGACAAAATCCAGCTTGGCCAGATTCGGATCCGTAACAACCATAACGTTTTTAGCGCCCATGTCAGCCAGGTCCATCCCGATTTCCAGTGAAGCGCCGGGCCCGTAACGAATGTTTGATGAGGCCATGTTAAATGCCGTCTCATTATTCATAACAATTCTCCTTAAAACTGTTGAGATGGGAGACTTATAAAGCTCGTACTATCCAACAAATCCGCCCTTGGTTGCTCACCAGGCCTTGCGCATATCAGGTTTAATGTGTACTTGGCTACCACATTCACACAAACAAACAATAACTAAAAGTGAGGCTTCAATCAATAGGGTCACATCGAAGAAAAGATGAAATTACAAGAAACTTATGCGACCGATCCATAGAAATTGAAAAGGTGATGCCGATTTCTGATCTCAGAGAGTTCCATTATTTGTCGCTCAGTAAGACTGACCTCCGGCCTTGCAGTAATCGGCTTTTTTTGACGAATCAAACACAACAAAAACCATTTGGCATTTTTTTCCGTATACTGAATCCGATTTTATCTTTAAAATACTTGTTTTTCGGTAACTATTTAGGATTTGCGAAACCTTACATATAACGGTCGTTCATCATTAAGGTCTTCCTTCAAATCTATTGTGACGACGATGCTTTATTGAGCCTTGCCCGTTGGAGAACGTGCAGTAAGGTGCGCCGGGTACTCACCTCTGGGTATGTTTGGGCAATGGAGTCGAGTTGGCCGGCATTTACATGCTCGCTCAAACTCAGCAATGCGTTTGCCGCGGCGTTTCGGACCGAGACAGCATTGTCATAGTCGGTAAGAGTATCCATCAGCACGCCGATGGCACGGGGGCTGTTGATGCGCCCGAGCGAATCAGCGGCGGCGCGGTAGAACGGAGTCATAGCTTTGTAAACGAAAACATTGGGCGGGTCTTCGTAGCCGAACGAAGCCTCTCTTGCGTCATCCCGCAAAGCGGCGGCAAGTGAGTCAATGCTTTCGTGATCGCCAAGCCCGCCGAGAAGTCGCGCCGTGTAAAAGCAAACCCATGAACGTGGTCGCGATGGCTCCATGGCACGATAGCGATTGAAGATATCCTTCAGTCGCCGAGCATACGTCTTGTCAAGGCAAACTATAGAGATAATCTGTGCGGCACGGGACTCCGGATCGTGCGGCTGGACAGAGATAGCCGGTGGGGAGGCGGTGACAGCTTCTTCGAGATTGTGGGCACGTTTTGCATCGGGATCACCCAGCACAGAGAGGCAGGTTTCGATGACCTGTCGGCCAAGGTTGCTTCTTGCGAGAACACGCGCAACGAGATTCTCATAACTGTCGGTTTCATGGAGCAGGGCCCGGTCGGTGTCGATGGGGATCGACTTGAGCATGCTCGGGACAACGTGATCGATGTTTCCCGGCTCTGTTCGGTCAATTGCTTCGAGGATACGATAATGAATCGGAGAGGACTGACAACCCATAAGCCATGAATGGTCGCCGCACCAGAACGTGTACTTCCAGAAATCGAGTAGTTCTGGTGACAATTCGATGAGAGACTGCACTGCGTCACGAGAGCCGATCCTTCCGATCGCTTCGGCGGCGGTCGCCGTAAGATACACGGGTTTTTGCAGCCAGCCCAATTCATGAAGATCGGGCGATTTTCCGGGGTCTTTTATCATGTTGTTGCGGAAGATCGTCGTCAACATCGGTATCGCCTTCGCATCGCGCAGATAACCAAGAGAACGAATTGCCGCCATCATCACGCGTAAAGAGGCGTTCGGATTTTGGGCGATAAATTCCCGCAGAGCAGCTTTGGCTTCTTCAGAGCCAACATGACCAAGGGCCCTGGCAGAATTCAATTGAACAACTGTATCCTCCAAAGAAAGCATACCAATCAAACGTGTTTCAATTGCCTCCCAGTCGTTTCGTGCGAGATATTCACGCCACTTGCCGGCTTTGGATCGGTCCATGAAGGGATTAAAACCCACTGAATGAGCGGTCAAGTTCTCCAATGCAATGTTGGCCGCCTGCGCTGCGAGGACATTGCGGTCGTCGAGAGTTTCTATCAATGGTTTGACAGCGGAGCGATCTCCGCACGCAGACAGAGCAAGGGCGACGCTCGCACGGACCTGCGGCGATGCGTCTCCAAGGGCTTCGACGAGTGAGGGAACACTGGATCGATCACGGAGCAAGGCGAGAGTCTGTGCAGCCGAGATTCGTTCGAGGATGTCCCCGAATTTTAACTGCTCGCTCAATTGCACAATGTCGGCGGAACGATTCAGGGAGCCGTATGATTTCGGAACGACCGGGAAAAGTGTTATAGCCGCGGCCTCACGGAATCGGTCGTACTGAAGGTTGAGGGCGCCGCCGTTGCCCGCGTTGTTGGCCCTAAAGCGATGGGGCGTCCCCCCTCCAAGAAGTTTGACAGGCGCGAATCGCACAGCCATTGGCATCGTCGACATTTTAGGGGTGGACGTGCGATGATTGTGACATCCTATGCAGGAGACGCGTTCGCCAGGGCGGACATAAATCCATGTCGTCTCGTTGATAACGGACCGGCCCTCGGCATCTATTGCCTGGATTGACAACGCAGTGTCGGCGGGCACTTCGACGTAGAACGAGCCGTCCGGCGCCAACGGCACGGTTCCCAGTTCAACGCCTTCGACTCCGATGTGGTCGAAACGGTGCATAGCCGAGCGGAGCGTGAAGGGTTTACCCTGAACAATGCGGACGGCCTTTATGCGAGAGATATCCGCGTTGGTCTGCTTGGTGTCAAAGACGCTCTGACAGAACAGCAAACCACTCTGAGGTTGGCTATTTTCTGCGCTCGCGGGTAGTTGGCTCGCAAGGACCGGCGGTCTGGGTTGAGAGCCGAGAAAAACGGGGGAGTGAATCTTGTCGAGCGAGAAAATCTTGGCGGTGTTTCCGGTTTTCCAATCGATCAGTCCTATCCAGCTTCGCCCCGGTCCAGTGCAGAGGATCCGGCCATCGGGCAAAGGTGAGACATCGAAAGGGACAAATCCAACAGGCGCTTTTTCAAATTGTGACGTGCCTGAGTCGAACAGACCCGAGGCAACCAGGCCGTTTTGGCAAATCGCGGCTATGCGGCCGTCGGCCAGCGGAGCCACTGAACCGAAACCGTTCTGCCTGAGCCATGCGGAGTTTCGTTCGGCGGCGAACATCCGGTCAAATCCAATGGCGGATCTGTCGGGCCCGAGTACCGCCATCCCCCCGGTGCCGTCGGGGCGAATGTGATGGATACGGGTCTCAACCTTGGCACGCTCGAAGAAGTTGTCGCATCGTACGAACGCAACGCTGCCGTGCGCGGTGACTTTGGGTTCGTGGTCGGCAACAATGTGGTGAGTGATGGGAGTGATGTTCGAGCCGTCATCGTTCATTGCGAATATTGCCGAGGCGAAGTTGCCGTGATATTCGTCCCGGCTGCCAAGTCTCGTGGAGCAGAATATGATCCTGCCGTCCGGAAGCTGGGCCGGCTCGTAGTCGTGGTACGACCCGTGTGTGAGCTGGATGATGTCCGAGCCATCAGCACCGATTGAATAGACATGGAAGAACTTGTCACCCGGTTTGACCATTGAAAAATAGATGGTCTTGCCGTCCCAGGAGACACAAGGAGTTGCGATGAGTCCCGTGCCTGCGTCGTGTAACAAGGTAAGTTCTCCATCAGGTTTTGCCGGGACAAGCTTGTAGAGCTTTCGTCCAAGTGCCGGAGGGCATGCGGCATCATGCTCGAAATAGGCACGGGAACCAAGAACAGAAACAGTGAAGTTCGCCGGCTCGACCAGGGGGACATAATCGCCCACGAAGACCACACCGGCGGGCCATTGGAAATCGAGACCGATTTCCATCCAGGAGAGCATCGAGATACTCATGGGGCTGACGGGGCCCGGATAGGTCAGTTTGCCCCAGGTCCCTTTGCCGAGAGGATGCAGAGCCATCGCGCTGGGCCATCGGCTGCTGTCATAATCAATCTGATTCCAGCCGTCGTCGAAAGTCTTTCGGCCGGGCCAGGTATTGTCTGTGTACAACTCGATGGGCCGGCCGCCTTCAATCTCAACGAGGACGGCGATAAGCAGACCGGCGGAACCTCCCAGTGACTTGGCGCGAGCGGCAATAACATTCTTACCCGGCTTCAGGAGTCTGCCAATATCATAGCGTTCGACGGACCGCCAAAAAATAGGGTCGGAACCACCATCTTCGCCGATATGTGAGCCGTTAACGTATAGTTCGTAAACGTTGTCGGCTGTGATCAGGACCGCGGCGGACGTGACCTTGCCTGTCAGTTCAAACGTCTTCCGAGTGTAACATTCCCATTCGCCGACGGCGGTGGGCGAAGGGGATGTCCATATCCAATGGGTCCGGGCCAGATCTGGGTTATGCTCCTGAACGAAGGAATTGGCGCCCATACATGTTTGAACCACAATAGCGTCAAGAAGCACTCCGACTGATGGGAATGTAACCAGTAGAGCAACTAAAGTCGTTAACAGCAGTATCTTTTTCATAATTCAACTCCTAATTTACATTAGATTATCAGATCTGCATTGGAAATTCAATATAGAAACACCATCACTCCAACATGGAATTACCATTGTCACGTCATTTCCAGCTCAGAAATTTCTGTATAATGGAAATATATGACATCGGAGAGTCAGGGAAAACAAACCCAAACAAGGCCAATTTCGTTAAGCCCATAAGCACACCAAAAGAATGGCAAGAAAATAAGGCTGTCATGATCGCTCATCGCTCGTTAATTAGGATAACATCAGCAATGATTAAGGCGGCATATACCGATAGTTGCTATTTCTTGACAGATTTGATAATCTAATAAAATCAGTGGCGATTACTTTAATCAACTTCCGCAACTATGGAGATATTTGTTATGAATTTACAATCGACGGTTCTTGCTGTTTTGTCGGGCTTTCTTGTTTTTACATATCAGCCCCCGCGCCCGCCGGTATTAAATCCTGAAACAGTGCCTTTCAGCTACGATCCCAACTTATGTCTAAGCGAACCATTGGGCTATGCCGTAATACCGGCCGGCACGACTTATAAAAACAATTTTAAGGCAACCGAACCAGAAGGCAGACCGGTCACTATTTCCATCACCACCGGCCAGAATATAGTCATTGAACCCAAACCATATGTTAATATTTTCGACCCAAATGATTCGCTCGGAAAATGTAAGATATATCGTTATCGCTGGCGATGGGCAACAAAAGCGAATGATATCGGGCTGCATTACGTAAATGTTCGCCTAACAGAAGCCGGTGGTGCTTACGATGAAAGAACGTTTCTTGTGTTAGTAAAGGAAAATCGGCCGCCAGCGGGAATTATGGGATGCCAAGGGAGATAAAAAATACAGGGCGCGATATCAGAAGAAATATTTCAGTCTTTAACTTACCACTTTAACATCCGGATTTATAGGAGCCTCAACCACGCAAAATCGGGGGCGAGTGGAAAGCTATGGAAAAAAACGTCCTGAGATTCACATATCTCAATTCATCTCTCTCTTCCCGAAGCGTCACGAAGGGCCTTCAGAAAATCTGGAGAAATTTGATATTCCATACTTTGGGCTTTATGGACATCTTCCCAGGCCTTGCCATATTCCTGCTTTTGGTAATAGGCGGCCGCACGATTGAAGTAGGCGTCGGTCAGCTTTGGATTTATCTCAAGAGATTTAGTGAAATCCAAAATAGCATGATCATATTCGCTTTTCTCATAATAACAAGTCCCCCTATTACAGTAAGCCGGGGCAAATTTTGGGCATGGTTCAGAACAGGGTAACACTTTTCTATGCCCTACAAGTTACCATTTTCTCCGCAACTCCTGTTTTGATAGA
>VRUK01000007.1 GCA_019456195.1 Planctomycetota bacterium
TTAACCAACAACTTTTGTAATTTTGCTGAGATAGCAAAGAGAATAATTGTTCTGTGGGGCAATTGTGACACAGCCTGGGAGCGAAGCGTAGTCGAAGGATCTTTTTTAAGTAGCTGCCCGAAGGGCTTCAACTACTAAAAACTAAACACTAAAAACTCAAAACTGCACGACTGTACTTAAGCCGTGCCAGGTCTTCCCCCTCTTTCGGCTTGCGAAACACGAACAAATGTTCGTGCATTATAAGATAAAACTTCCCCGCCCTGGCTTTAGGGCGCCAGCGTGCAGTCGCCGAGCAGTTATGCTGGACCTTAATAATGTCCTCTCTCAGCACAAACCCCGCCTTCAAAAACCGCTGCATAACGTTAAAAGCCAGCGGCACATAATGTCGCCCCCTGCGCGTATCGCCAATCAGTATCGCACAGTACTTGTCCGGCCGAAGAACACGAAGCAGTTCCCTCGCTATTTCCTCTATTGTCTCACAGAATTTCGGCAGACTCCCTGTATTCGACAAATCTCCCTCTATCTTCCCCTCCGAATATTTTATTATATTCATATAAGGCGGATGAGTCACAACCAGGTCAAACGAATCATCTTCAAAGCTCGACAAATCCCTCGCATCCCCAACCCTCACCTCCTGCTCACTCTCCGGCCGATGTTTGAACTCCAGCGCTTTTTTACTCAGCGCTACGGCCTGCGGATTGATATCCAGCCCTACCGCGTCCCTTACCAAAAGTTTCGCCTCGATAAGAGTAGTCCCCGCCCCCACCATCGGGTCCAGAATACTATCACCCTGCTCCGTGTACATCTCGATAACATTATGATAGCTGAGAACAGAAAGAAGAAGGCTCTCATAGTCTTCTGAGAGCCTTCTCAATTCAACATTGCATTTTTATGAGCGAGTTTGAGAGAGTTTATCGCTTAATAGCAGGCGGCCTTCATTATGTAATGCAGTATAAACCGCTTTTTTCTTCCCAGTCGTTTGCGGATTCTTGTCACATAATTCATACTGATCAATCAAAGTACCCATCAAGTCTGGTCCAAATTCATCAAAAAACTTGAAAGGATCAATCTGCCAACTTGCCTTATCGTCAACAAAGATTATTAGGGCTCTCAAGGATGCAAGCAAGGGAAACAATAGTCCCTTATCAACCTTGCATTCAGTTTCAGTGCCAGTTAATGGTAAAGTGAATTTACTATTCTCCACACCTTTTCGACGGGCCGGTTTGCCTGCTTTGTTGTACACTTGTTTTATGTAGCGTTTGTAAGTTGGTTGGAAATTGGTATAGACGTAGTCATGCAGTCTGATAATATCCTCTAACACGGAACCTAGTTGGAGAAAACCCTGGGTTAGTTTTGGGTCTACGAGCCGTCGATCATTACCTCCTTTGCTTGAATAAGCAACTGTTGGTGCTTTACGTCTACGTTCACAAGGGTCGTCGTATATCGGGTGAAATAATAACATCAGACTGACTAAATCAAGAACGGAAATCGGTTTGCCAGAATTCTCCTCCCAACCAATGCGGCCCTTAAAAGGCCCATGTTTTCTGTCGATCATATTTTTAATCCAATCAAATTGTCCTTTGAAATCAGCTAATGACCATTCCTTGATTGGCACGCTGCGATTGCGACCTTGAACTAGCTTTTCTATCCGCTCTCTGTCGATTAGACCGACGACAATGTCGAGATTAAACCTAGCTTTTTCCAACGCCATTCGCAATTCGGAATCGTCCGTTCGCTCTAATTCTTTTTGAAGCTTTTGGATCACTGCATTAGTAGTGGCTCCATCGGCGATACCGTGAATATCAAAATCAGTGATTAACAAAGTTACTATGGACTTCTGTGGATCAAACTTAACTTGTTCAACCAATACATAACCACCACGGTTGGCGAGCCAAAAATCGTCTGGCCCGTATCGTAATGTGTCCTCGATATCGCGAGCCACTTTGCTTTTTAAGCACTCTTCATCGTGGCTTCGAGGATTCACTTCGTCAGGGATACTATCCGCTGGCCAATCCAAGACCTTTGGGGCAAGCCGATAAACATCGTAATTCCCCTGACTGTCTTCGACTGAAATTCGCCGAAGATCCTTCTTTGAATGGGGGAAAGAAACAATACAAGGGGGTTTAGATAAAGTCTTCATAAGGATTTTCTCCTGTACGGGATAGGACAACCCGAATTTTGTTTTACCTAGCGTTGGACCTTAGCAGAGCAACAAACTCTTACTGGTGTCCTACCAACGCAGGCTATTATAAAATTAGCACCATAGTGGGCGATCGTCAACAATTTTATTTGCTTTTTGTTATTTTTTTATTCGTCTAACTATAAGTAGCATTTTGAAATCATAGGGATTGAGTCTTTAGTTTACCCTCGATGTTAGCTTACTTGCTTTTCTGCCGGGGGTCGGGGGCCAACCGCATTTCTACCTTCGGTTCGCGCCAGTTTTAATCACTCCGCCGCTTCGCGTCTGCGTGAAGGTACGATGCTCATGCTGGCCTACGGTAGAAATGCTACATACCACTTCACCCTGAACATGTGCCCGCAAAATTTGTCCCTACTTGTTCGAATATGAATTTAGCCCTTATTGCTGACTAAATTAACTGAATCGTAAAAATCGATCAAAATATAAAGAAAAGCCGCTTTCTTTCCAGTGGATGATCATCATTGAAATTACGAAATTATCTTTACTCCCGCTTGCAAGTCTTATTTGTACTGTATTTTCTCCCTTTCGCAGAATTCCTTCAGGAATTGAATCAAATGTATCGACAAATAAGTTGGCCTTACTAACGGGCTTTATGCCTATATCAACACCAGGTAGATCGGTTCCATTTATTATTATCCTATGATTAACCTGATTGACGTCGAACGCCTTTAAGATCAAGTATCCTTCTCCTATTGGCGTCCGATTGATATCGAATTTTTTTATTGAGCTGGCGTTACCCTTAAAATCGTATGAAGGTGCATTGATGTCTGAGATATTATCACCTAGATGTTCTGTGAACGCTATAAGTGTAAAATTTGATCTGGCCATATTATTTCTCCATTTCTTATGATACTAACTATGTATATAAGGTTTCCGTATAACTTCACAAATCCAGGATGTCTCGCTCGCTTGCTAAATCTATAGAATAATTACACTATTGATTTTGAATTTTCAAGAAGAATATTTCCTTTTTTGCCCGATGTTTTTCTCTCCTCGTTCGATTTGGCCAATATAAGTCCTGTGAAGATCTGCTAAAGCTGCTAGCTTTTCCTGCGAGAGCCCCTTATCTTCCCTGATTTTTCTTATGTTTAAGCCAACTTCCTTGTTAATATTTTTCATAATTAAACTCCTGAATTGAATTTTACGGAGTGCTACTTATTGTTCGACAGCCTAAAGGTAGCATTTTTTAGAAATGTTTATATTTACCCGGATATGCTTTTTGATTTTTGATTTGTAATTTTCCAAAGGTGGCATTCTGAAATTTGTAATCTGAAATCTTAGGGCTTGTATAAGCCTTTTTCTCTTGAAAATAACTGAGAATATGTTACATTGTCGTATTCGCATCTAATGACCATTTTGGAGGACGATAGTCCAAATGGCATTCAATAAACGAGATTTTCGTAAAGACAAACCTAATGCGGTAAATGTGCGCACAGTATTCAGCGAGACGATAAACACTTTCCAAAGGAGAAAAAGATGAAAATGACAAAAATGCTAACAATTCTGGTTTTGGCAATGGCCCTGGTTGCGGAGGTTGCGAACGCAGATTTCACATTCGGGGAGCCGCAGGACCTTGGGCTGGGCAAGGGACTTTATATCAGTGTCTCGGCCGATGAGTTGGAGTTATATTTCAACTCGGATCGGGCGGGCGGTCTCGGCAACCGTGACCTCTGGGTCAGCACGCGCCAGAGCGTTGATGATCCGTGGGGTCCGCCTACTAACCTCCATACCGTCAATAGTTCGTATTCGGAGGGGTTTCCATGCATTTCTCGCGATGGCCTGACGCTGTACTTCTGTGATTACTTCTATGGTCCGGACCGGCAGGGCGGCCTGGGCGAACACGATCTGTGGTTCTCCACACGGGCCAGCCGCAACGATCCTTGGGGCGCACCGGTTAATATGGGTACCCCATTCAACACTTCGGGCTATGAAATTTCCCCAACCCTCTCCCACGATGAACTGACATTCATCTTTGCCTCCGCTCGTTCCGGTGGCCACGGCAATTACGATCTGTGGATGTGCACCCGGTCCAGTGTGCAGGAGGCGTGGGGTTCGCCTGTCAATATGGGTCCGAGGGTCAACAGCTCTGCTCACGACTACTACGGCAATCTCTCGCCGGATGGTCTGGTTCTGTTCTTTGAATCCCAGCGTAGCGGTAGCTATAGAGCGTGGATGACGATGCGCAGGACGGTCAACGATCCATGGGACCCTCCGGTCCCGCTTCCAGAGCCAATGTACTCGATGGCAGGAGTCGGTCGCGTTTCACCCGATGGGTCGATGCTCTACTCCGGAATGTCACAGGTGCCGATCCTTCCTATCGTGGATCTCAACGGCGACGGAATCGTAGATGGTGCAGACTTGACCATCATAGTTGACCATTGGGGCACAGACGAGCCACTTTGCGACATCGGCCCAATGCCCTGGGGTGATGGCATTGTAGATGTCCAGGACCTTATTGTCCTTGCCGAGCACTTGTTTGAGGAAATCCCCAGGCGGAATAGATAGCACACTGCAAGCTGTACGAAAAATCTCTGTGTTCTCTGTGCCCCGGAGTTTACCCTCGATGTTAGCTTACTTGCTCCTCTATCGGGGGCCTATAAATCGACAGCCTAAAGGTAGCATTCTGAAATTTATGAATTGCCCCCGCGAAAGCGGGTATCTAAAATCTGAAATCCTCTCCTCAATTCAAATAATCAATAATCATTGAAACGGCTATTCTGAACGAAGTAAAGAATCTCATTTCTTGAGTCATAAAGAGATCCTTCACTCCACTGCGATCCGTTCAGAATGACAGTTTTTGTGGCTTTTCAACAGGGAAAATTAAGTGTATAATCCATAATATGAAAACTGCTTGGTTTATTCGGCACGCTGAAAGTCAATCGAATGTTGGAAAGCAAACTGACAGACCGGAATCCATCGAACTCACAGAACAAGGCCATAAACAAGCTAAAGCTCTTTCACACAATATAAATGCAATGCCCGGGCTGATTGTCACATCACCATACCTAAGAACAAAACAGACGGCATTACCTCTTGCTAAAAAATATCCTGATGTAAAACACGAGGAATGGTCTGTTCACGAATTTACATATCTTTCCCCACAGAAGTATCAAAATACAACGGTAGAACAGAGAATACCCTGGGCAAAGAAATATTGGGAGAAATCTGACACGTATTACTGTGACGGTGATGGAGCTGAATCTTTTGCAGACTTTATGAAAAGGGCTTTGCAAACAAAACACCGGATTGACGAACAAACGGAAGAGTTTGTAATAGTTTTCAGCCATATGCAGTTCATAAATGCTTTATTATGGCTAAAAGACAAAGGCTCTTTCACACTTGATAATGTATCTTCGCAGGATATGCAGCGTTTCAGAAGTCAGCTTCTAAACAATCAATTGGCCAATTGTGAAATCGTTCAATATAGGTCTTAATAGACATTTTGGCCCAAACTGAACGGTAAATCGTTAAATTCAGAATCCTTTGTGATAACAAGATCTAAACTACCAATTTTTATGGACATTGAGCATTCTACTATAGCCACACTTAAGCCGGCGGGTGGCAACTACTCAATGAACGCAGAGATCTAAGCGGATGGTACTCCGCGAGCATCCAAAATCGAGCATCAAGCATCAAGCATCGAAATGTCGAGGCCAGGACGGAAGGCCAAAAAGTCACGCCTTTGCGCGGTTAAGTAGCTTTACGATGATATTTGGTGATTTACACGCGGAATATACCACCCTTATAAGGGTGTTTTCGGTCAAAAATGCTCACTGTTAAAAACAAAAATGAAATATTTCAAAAATTTTTATCTCCTTTCCTCATAAACACTTAAGCTGATTTACTCATCATAAAACCACAATTTTTCGGCTCAAAACTGCACACTCGTCTAATTATAGAGGGCTGCTTTATTTTAGCAGAGCCTGCCCTGAGCGTAGTCGAATGGGTTTTTTTACTCCCTTAGTTTACCCTCGATTGCTGCTCACTTGCTTCTCTGTCGGGGGCCCTCAGTTAAGGAGTTTTGAATATGAAACACCAAACTTTAGCTCACTTTAGGCATTTTAGCTCACTTTTCACTCATTTTCGCTCTACAACTGTAGAGAACTCTCTACAAATCAACCCTTTTTATGCAAAACAAACCCAATTTCAGAAATGACAAAATGAATATAACCTTAGACATTGCAAGCATTTACAAGATTTTGCACCGCTCACCGGAGCCAAAAAACAAAGCCAATTCAAACCCAATAAAGCCAAAAACAAACCCAATTCAAACCCAATCAAAGCCAAAACAAACCCAATTCAAACCCAATTCAAAACCTGTCCTGAGCGGAGTCGAATGGGCCAATTTTGGAATTGCTCACCAAAAGCGCAGAAAAAAAGCCACAGATCAATTCCTCCTATCTGACCCATGGCTCGTACTATATAAAATGAAAAAAAGCTATTTATCCAGGTTAGCTAAAGCTTCCTTAAGTATTTTCGTCATCCGCTGCGTCTGGACCTCAAGAATCTGCTTCCCAAGCTCAGGACTGGCAAATTTCCGCGGGTCCTTACCGCCAACCCCAACCGGCCAGCGGTCTTCGGACAATCTGTCCATCTGCACCAACTCCGGCCGAAGTGCCATCACAAGAGAAGTCTCATTCATCGCCGCATGGTCCACCATAATACCCATCCCCTGCTTATCGTATTCACTACCCCAGCATACGAACGTCTCAAGCCCGAACTTCTCCTTCCATTCGGGTATGTTCTTTCTAAAAAAGCCGGTCGATGGCCCATGCCCATGCGCAACTACGATACGAAAGCCCGCCCGTTTGAGCTGCTTGAGCGTCGCGGCGATAATCGTCCTGAAAGTCTCTTCCGGCACCCAGTACGCACTGCCCGTAAGCTGGTGGTTCTTATATCGTTTGTCCGCCGACATACCCTCGCCGAGAGTATCCATTCCGTACAGCTCTTTTCCGTCCACCTCTTCCATCAGGTCCGGCCCCAAAAACAGCATCGGCAGAACTATCCCACCGGCCCGCTGCGCAACACCAATAAAAAATCCGTATGACTGCAACCCGTCCGACCCAATTGGCAAATGCTCCCCATGCCATTCCAAAGTCCCTAATGGCAAATATGCAATCGGCGCTTCCGCAACTCGCTCGCGAAACTCCGCCGGCGTCAATTCAGCATACAATACCTTCTCATCCGACGGCTCGACAATCGAAACCGCACCAACAGTCGCCCTTGGCTCCTCTTCGGCTTTCTCGGCAAACGGCAAAGTCTCCGGCACAACTTTTATCTGCGTCGTGAACTTATATGGAATTCCTATCCCGCTGTCGTATGTAAGCTCGACAAAAAAGGCCGTCCAGCCTTTGGCCGGCTCAGGCACTCTGGCCAGATACGTCCCCCTGCCCCTGCCGCCAGAACCGATATCCGTACTCTTCCACGCCTTCCCGATAGTCTCAAGCCGAAAGTCACGCGCATCGGCATTCGTCGCCTGCCATATTTTGACCGCCTTCGGCTTCGTCTTAGTATTAACTTCTATCGCGCCGTCATCCCGAACCTTCCAGCTAAATTCCGGCAAAGGAGAACCTCTCAATATGGCCGCATAAAACGCCAACAAACTCTCAATCGCGTCCGAGTCACCGAGACCATGGTCGGTATTGGGAACGTACCGAAGATATTTCGGCCCTATAAGGTCGTGATAATAAAACTGGGCCGAATCCGAAACAAAAAACTGGTCCCCGCTCGAATTTATAAGGTATTTGGGAATTGTATATCTATCGAGATAACTGTACGGATCGATAAATGCCCTAAGTTTCGCACCGCTCGGCGTATCGAGCCGACTGAAAACATCCAGGTCCTGGTAATCCTTAATGGCATCGGAATAAAAACCGTACGCGCTGAAATGGTGTTTCATCTGCTCGGCCATATTCAATACGTCGATGACCACCGGCACAATCGCAACGACCCGCTTATCGACCGCCGCCGTCAGCCAGGTTGTCCAGCCGCGCTTGGAAGCGCCGGAAACCACAAACTCATGTATATGAAGCTTGTTGTTCGTAACCGATGAGATATGGCTGTGAACCGTGTCCATCGCCCGCACGGCACTTTTGACCATCGGCAAAAGCAGAGGCCACGTACTATCGCCCGTAGCCATATATTTATCGAACGTGTAGGCGATTATCCCATCTTCAGACCGTGCCCCGCCGCCATCGGGAAATACCAGCGGCTCGTTCGGCACCATCCTAAGCTCCGCTACAACCGTTTTGCTCTTCAACGCCAGACCCGCTATCATAGAATCCGCCTTACTCGGAGCAGGGTTTCCGTTACTTCCGCCCGTTATCCAGAGCAGCGCTTTATTGGAGGCCACCTCGTCCGGCTTAATTATAGTCAGCCAGTGTTTCCAGATAGTCCTGTCCACCTCGTCCCCGCTTCGCCACGCCTGCGATGTCATATCCAGGACATAGGCCGTGTAGCCTTCTCCTTTGATGGTATTGACGACACTGTAGCGGTAGTTGTCATCCGGCGCTTTAACATAATCATCCAGCGGCGTCCCGAACGCAAACCGCCCCGTGACAAGAACCAGCAGCAAAACTATCAGTCTATATCTCGATTTCATAATCTACCCTTTCGTTGTGTACGGCCCGCAAGCCGTCCCAATGCCGCATTTACACGATGGGCGGAAAAATACCCCGCAGGTATTCAGCGTCATACCGGCAGCTTTCCTCAACACCCAGCGGCATTTTCGTCCCTTCCATCACGAACCATCCGCGATATCCGATATCATCCATCGCCTCGCGTACCTTCACAAAATCAATCGAACCTTTGCCGTACAAATCATCGTAATCCTTGGCGTGAAACTCGCAGATATGTTTGCCGAGCTGCCGTATCTCTTTATAAATGTCATAGCCCGCCTTATGGGAGTTCGCCACATCGTAATATACCTTCACGTTCTTTGAACCGACGCGATCGATAATATCCACATGCTGGTCAGCACTGAGCCACGATTCGATAGCAAGATAAACTCCTGCTTTTTCCGCTTTAGGAGCCACCCGTTTGAGCCGCTCAACAACAGCGTCCGTGCCATTCTTGTCGTCCTTCAAATCACCATTGCCGAAAAATGCCAACAAAACAACGTTAACGCCCAGCGTTTTGCACACATCGATACCATCGGCAACCCACTGCTCTGCGCGAGGGTCGCTCTTGTAAGGAATGTTATTGAGCACACCCATCGCCAGCGATGCAATTTCCACATCCTGCCTGACCACTTCATCGAGAAACCGCCTCTGCAAATCGGTATCGAACAACGGCAGGACATCTTCGGCCCTGCCGAAATCCACCTGTACACCGTCAAGCCCTATCCGTTTGGCTACTTCAAGCGAGGCTGGATTTGCCCTATTTCCTATCGTCCAGTCGCAAGCCGCGATTTTGAAACCACGAGGTTTTTCTTTCCTCGCCTGGGCAAATGGCCTGCACGAAGCAGCCACAGAAAGACCCGCCAGGGCCTTCGCCCCATTGACCAGTATCCGCCGCCGAGTTATTCCTGTTTGTTTCACTTCCATACTCAATTTCCTTATGCTTTCAAACCTTTGAGGTTGGCATCAAGTTTCTCCGGATTCTTAAGAAGCCGCTTCCACGTTACCTTGCGTCCCGTATAAGCAGCAGTCCGGCCAAGAATAGTCACCAGATTACTGCGAACACTCGGTGCAACCGTTGGATTATCATATTTACCTTCGACAATACTGTTATGGAACGTTTTGATGTTCGTAACGGCGCCGTCCTTATAAATACCGGGACTTTTGCCGCCGCGGTAAAAATTCTCACCACGAATAATCACCTGTCCGCCGTACGCTGTTTCGAGCACACCCTTTGAACCGAACATACGATTCCTGATACCATCAGGCTGAGTGCCGTGACCTTCCATTTGCCTTGAGCTGAATGTAATACCAATTTTGTTCGGATACTCGAACATAAGAGTAAAGTGGTCGTTACATGTTCCGACAGGACGAACCGTCCGGCCACCCGTCCCGACCGCATAAACAGGCTCTGCGTCCATAATCCAGCTCATCACATCGAGCGTGTGAATATTCTGCTCGGTAATAATGTCACCGGATATTATTCTGTCCAGTCCCCATGCCCGCAAGCGATTCTCAGAATCATCCGGATTTTTCCGCCATGTATCGTACTTACTCTTAAACGGACAGCCCGCGTGATATATTGCCTCGCCAAAAACGAAATCTCCTATTGCGCCATTGCGAACACGTTTAAGCGCTTCCATATAGAACTCATCGGCACGGGTCTGGAAATCCACAAGGAAACACTGCTTCTTACTCGACGCTTTCCTGCCGCTATCGCCGATACTCTGACAACCCGGCACGTCCACAGCAATCGGCTTGGCAAGATATGTATGACAGCCTGCATCCACCGCCTCGGCGGCCTGCTCCGGATGAAAATACGGCGGGCTTATAATCGCCACTGCATCAACCTTGTCAAGGAGCCTGCGATAACCCGACAAGCCCGGATAACGCCGGGACTGCGGCACGCCAAATTTGCCGCCGCAATTATCAATCCTGTCCTGAAAATAATCTGCGACCGCAACGATATTGTATCCGCCATGGTCATTAAACAGACCGGTTATCCATGTCCCCCGGCCGCCGCAGCCGATTATACCCAGGTTAACCTTCGAGTTGGCATTGGAACCGCGGACTTGTTCGGGCTTGACCACCGTAAACGACAGAGCCGCCGCACCGGCGGCGCCAATGAACCGACGGCGGGTAATCCGCTCTTTTTCCTTATTTACAACTGAAGCTTCTTGATTTTTCGACATCTCGTAGTCCTCCTTTCATAAAGGAATATGTCATAAGCAGCTTTTGCTCTTATGATTGTTTTGATTATCTTCAAAAAATCTCCGTCCCAATACAACGGAACGTCTCGTGCTCCATTGTATTCTTCGGATGCATATATGCAATTCTAATTCCGACCCGTTGGAGTAATTGAATGGATTTTAGCCCACGCGGTTCAGATATTACTTCTTTTCTTTTTTGAAGTTTATATCGAACCATGAATCGTCGGAAAGCTCGCCGTTGTCCAGTCCATAGATTGCAACTTTAATGGTGTTATCGTCAACCTTTGAATAAGCGATTCCTACATCCGTTGCCTCTCCATACTCATTAGTCATTTTGGTCTTTGAAATCGCCTCATCATCCTGGGCTTCCCATGTGGCCTTAGTTACCTGACCCCGGCTGTCCACGCTGATTTGTTTGCCTTGCTGCTCATCAAAGTCAAGGTAAATCAGGCCAAGTGTTGACCTTTCACCCATCTTGAAACTGCTGATCATTGCATGCCCCTTGACCGCCCATCGATAGGTTAGCAACATCTCCGTTCCATCATCCATGGTGGCTTTCCATCTACCTATCATCCAGGCAATCCCCTGCTGCTCAACAATATCCTTGAGACTATCCTGGCTGGTTGACGCGATGGCCTTTGGACGCAAGGGCTCCATCTTCTTTTGTTTTTTGAAGTCTATATCGAACGATGAACTGCCGGAAAGCTCGCCGTTTTCCAATCCATAGACTGCAACATTCATAGTGGTAGCGTCGATCCTTGAATAAGCGAATCCTACATCCGTTGCCTGCCCATACTCATCAGTCATTTTAGTTTTGTGAATCACCTTTCCGTCCTGTACTTCCCAGGTGGCCGCAACCGCTTGTCCCCGGCTGTCCACAGTCAACTGTCTGACCTGCTGCTCATCAGCAACAAAATAAATGATGCCTTGTGACGAATTGTCACCCATTTTAAAATTGCTGACAATTGCATATCCCTTGACTGCCCATCGATAGGTCAGCAATATCTCCTGCCCATCGTCCATGGTGGCTTTCCACTGCCCCACAATCCATGCAAGCTCTTCCTGCTCAACAATATCCTTGAGACTCTCCTGACCAATTGCCATACTCCCTATAGCAACCAACAAGGTCATTACTACCAAACTCTTTGTTACCTTATTCATCGTAACTTCTCCTTTCGGGTTAGTAAGATATTCACACGCCGCAACTGAGCAGCGTCAACAAAACTGTATCATGTTATCACAGATATATTACAATATATAATACAATCCCTCGAATGTCTGCGGCATTCTCACCTTTCTTCAGGATTTAGGTAATATGTACTATGATGTTCCAAGTTCTTTAAGAAGCCGTATAGCCGCCTTAGCCATCACTTCGCCGCCACCGGGAGCAATACGCGAGTTGACCGTCTCGTAACTGCCTTCGGCGAACGCCTTCTTTGTGGGTATATAACCGGGGGCATCCTGGCACAGTTCAATAACTAATGTGGTCGCAAACGGGCTGGCCTTCTTAATGGCGAGGCCCAGGTCAACAAACACTTCACCCGGCAAACCGACCACGGCAACGTCACTACCCAGCCGAAAAACCTGCACCTCAAGCCCGATTGTCTCGCCGGGGCGCATTTCGCACGCTAAAATCTTGTATGCCTCGACCTGTTCGAGGAATGACAGCTCACTGGTGCCGACTTTCTTAATGCTCTCTTTGGCCCAGGCAATTTTATCCGGCCCAAAATTTTGAAGAGGTACATGCACGGTTTCGCTCCGTACCGCAAGTGAAGGGTCGGTAACATTCTCCAGGGAGCCTGCTTTAGCTTTCACCGTTTGAGCTAATGTTTTTCCGATGAAGTCAGTTTTGAGCCGCTCTTTCTTCGTCACATCGATGTGGTTAATGTCACCGCATGTACCCGTGCCAAACATAAGGACAAACTCATCACCATACATTTCGCGCAGCGACTGCTCTATATAGAAAGGATAATCGGCTGCATACTTGCTTCCGCCGACGGTATCGAGGTGAAGAGTAAAGTTCACAAGCGCGGCGACTGGGTTACTGCTCTCAGCTTTACCGAAACACACAATCCCAAGTTCAGGGTCGATTGGACCGGCCACACGGACAATATCCGGATTCATAATTCCGGGATTAAACCGAACAGGCCCGTTTTTCATATGAAACCGCCGATTGAATGACAGACCCTTCTGATCAGCTACTCCGGCTTTAAGCCGGACAGGCTTTGCTTTCGCATTGGCCTGCGATATTACTTTTACGATTTTCTTAACCAGCTCAGACGAGTAATCCACCTTCTCATAAGGATCTTTGCCGTGCTTGGCTATGGCGAGGTCATGCAAGTGTTTCCTCAGAGCACCAAAGTAGAGCGGCCCCGTGTGGCTGTGCGTGGCGGCAATGAGAATATTCTCAGCCGGAATGCCGGTCTTTTTGGCTGCTCTCCGCCGAACACGCGATGAAACATCGAGCGACAAACCTATGATGTCACAGAATACCAAAGCCCCGCTTGCCTCACCTTGTCGAAGGACCATCGCTTTGGCACGCAGTGGATTCGATGTGCCGGTGCTCAGGCGCTCGTGAAAATATCCGCTCATTCTATAATTAACCGGCGGCGTTATATCAACAACCGCCAGACCTGCTGTCAATTCAGCATTAACAGGACGTTTACTTGACGACGAAGTCTTCTGTCCGGTAAGTTCTTCCAGGAACAATCTGGTTTTTTTGGCCTGGATAATAGTTCGCTCGACGTCTCCGGGGTCAAGACATTCAATGATGAGCGGGCCGCGCGTAAAGCCTCCTTTTTTAAGGTGTGCAAAAACCGCAGGAAAGTCAACTTGTCCCGTTCCCGGCGTTATCGCTACATTCTTCGGGTGCTTGTAATCCTTGATACACATCCCGACCACAAGCCCGTCCACGGTTGGAGCATCATCAACAGGATCGCGTTCTCCATTAGAGTAATAATAGACATTGCCCGGGTCGTACCAGATACCAAAGTTTCTGTGGCCGACCATTTCAATTGTCTTGCGGCACTGCGGCCCGGTAGCGTTAAGCCCGCCGTGCGGCTTGATGCTGATACCTAATCCTTTCTCTTCGGCATAATCGCAGCACTCGGCAATGGCCTTGTAGTATAACTTGAAGAGCTTCTCGTTACCCGTTCCGCCCATCAGCAGATTTTTGGCACCGCAGGCGGCGCAGTTGTCGATGAGCTTCTTGAGACCATCGATGCCCGCTTTAAGTGACTTTGCCACTGGAATACCGCCGCCATATATCGAGGGAACCTTCAGGCCCCGTTTCTTCACCTCGCGTCCGACCTGTTGGGCCTCTTCAAGCGTAGTGTCAACCGAAATTACAAGATTTGACTTTTCGGATTTGGTCGTCATCAGACCGGCATACTTAAAACCCGCCTGGGCAATGGCGTCGAGCGCCACCCGGTAATCATAATTCGCCCAGGGACGAGTATAGCAGCCGATTTGCCAGCGGTCATCTCTCTCGCCCGCCAGGGCCGATTCAATTGATGCAGCAGTACATGAAGCTGCGAGGCCTGCGGCGCCAAATTTTAATGTCCTGTCAAGGAAATCCCTGCGGCTCAGTTGGTCAAAAGAGTTCATCAGTACTTTCTCCTTTACTTTGTTATACAAATTAAGCAAATCCAAAATGACACACGAATTCTATCCCTTGCGTATTTCACGTTTCCGAGCATCGTATATCATTCGGTCTCCGGTGTCATAAGAACGCACAGCCATAATAGTGGCCACCGCATGCTGATAGCCGGCATCGATAGAGGCGTTCGGTGTCTTACGGGTCCGCAGACATTGTAACCAGTCAAGGAAGTGGTCGGGACGCTGGACCTCTTCGACGGGTTTTCTACCTCGTATATTGCCCATCCTCTTTCCTCCACCCTCGGCCGTAAGAATAGGCGCATTCCAATTGACCATGTCCATCACGCCCTGGTCGCCGAATATCTTAAAGCTGTTCCCGCTGCCGTTGCCGAAGTTCGTCGAGTAACTGACCATAAATCCTTCCGGATAAATCCACATGGCCTGAACATGATCGGGACAGGTAAACTTGTTTTTGTCTTTCCACGTGAACGTACCGCCCAGACAAACGCAGCTCTCAGGGAACTTCGCGCCGGTGATATAATGCACAAGATCGATATAGTGACTTGCCAAGCCCGGAATCGGCCCATCGGAAAACTGCCTGTAACCATACCAGCCTGAATACAATACCGGATCAAACTTCCGGAAAGGTGTATCCATCAGGAATTCCTTCCAGTCCACGTCTTTGGCATTGACGTCCTTGACGTACCCATACCAGTAGGGCCGCTCACTGTTTCGGCACTGCTCGATGCGCCCAACTTTGCCGAGAATTCCTGTCTTGTAAAGCTCGCGGCACCCGGTAAAGGTAGGATAACTTCGCAACTGCGTTCCTATCTGAACGACTATTCCCGCATCCTTGACGGCATCGCAGGCTTCTTTGAGCCTGTCAAGTCTCCTCGCCAGCGGCTTTTCGCAATAGGCATCTTTGCGGGCCTTGGCGGCCGCTTTAAGGTGTGTGGTATGCTGGTGGTCACAAGAAGCAATCATAACGGCATCCACATCTCTGAGAGCCAGCACGTCACGATAAGACGAGAATTTTCGCGCCTCGCGTCCGTACCATTCTTTGACCTGGGCCGAGGCCGCATCCTGGCGAACCCGCCAGGGATCACAAACCGCGGTAATCTCGAAGTTTTGACTGTCGTTGTGTTTGTAAATTCCCGGCATATGAGCGCCAACACCACGTCCACCGCAGCCTATAATGCCGATGGATATTCGGTCATTGGAACCGATAACACGGGAGTAACTCGTAGCCGACATCGCCAGCGCAGCGCTGCCGGCCGCGGCTGTCTTAAGAAAATTACGGCGGGAAATAGAACCTTGCATCGCAAAACCTCCTAAAAGGGACGATTGATATGAAACTTATTTTTTTAAATCAAACGCTTAAAAGACTTTAATCAATGGAATTTCAGAGAATATTATAATCCGCCGAATCCACGATATTACTTTATCACAACTTCATATAAACTTCTCGTTTAATCTTTCCGGTAGAGGTCTTATGAAATTCTTCTATTTTTATTTCAAGATTATTCGATGACACCTTTTCATAAGATGACAACCGCCTGCTCTTCATCTGGCATTCATGAACACTTTGCCAGACGAGTGTCTTGAGAACCTTAGGCTGCTTTACCA
The DNA here is from genome assembly GCA_019456195.1 of Planctomycetota bacterium. Taxonomy (GTDB): domain Bacteria; phylum Planctomycetota; class Phycisphaerae; order Sedimentisphaerales; family Anaerobacaceae; genus NIOZ-UU13. The sequence goes on from VRUK01000007.1 coordinate 16,251, forward strand.
AATCATTGTATGAAAAACTCGTATTGGCCTCTAATACGTCCCAGTCTGGCCGGATGATTGCCCTGACCGTCTCCTGTTCTATGCCGATTGAGTCTTTTCGAATATCAGGAACCACCAAAATCTCGTTTACATAATGGGCCTGCGAAAGTGCCGACTCAACCGATTCAGGATTCACATTTTTACCACCCGGAAGCACAATCAGGTATTTCTTCCTGCCGGTAATATAAAGGTTCCCGTCCTCATCGAGATACCCCAGGTCACCTGTATGCAGCCACCGAACACCCTTATCATCCGTGGTAACCACGGCCTGAGTTGCCTTGGGATTCTTATAGTAGCCCTTCATAATACACGGCCCGCCCAGGGCAATCTCCCCCTTTTTTTCGGGTTGGAGACTTTGACCTTCTTCGTTGATAATTTTCACCAGCATAGTGGTGATGGGTTGACCGACAGAGCCTATTGAATCCACACTCTCATTGAAACTGCAAACCGGCGAGTTTTCTGTAGTACCATACCCCTCATTAAGCAATATGCCCCTGCGCCAAAACACATCCAGTACCCACTTCGGCATCGGCGCCGATCCGGACAGGAAAAATCTAAGCCTGTCCCATCCTAACTTTCTTATGATTTTTTTTCCAACCACCTTCGGCAGGCAGCGGTCAAGAAGTCTGACGAGCGGATTTTTCCGCTTCAGCTTGGATAGATTTTCTTCAAACTTTTTGGCAAGGACCGTATATAAAGCAGGCACTGCAATAAAAATAGTCACCCCTTTGTCTCTTATCAGTTCGGACACCCGGCGGTATTGGTTGGTATAAACATTATTTGCACCGACCCAGAAAGGCAGCAGCTTGCCGACTGTAAGGCCAAAAGAGTGATGCGGCGGAAGGATATGTCCGAGCGTATCGGCCTGGGTTAAATTTATCTTCTCAACGGAACCTTGGATGTTAGCAATGAAGTTGGTATGAGTCAGCTCAACTTCCCGCGGATCACCCGTCGTACCCGAAGTGCAGAGAATCGCGGCCGTATCCTCGGCGTTCTTCTTTCCACAGATTCCACTTAGCAATTCGTTAGCTTTGGCCTCATCCGTACTCAATTTCTTAAAAACGGTCATCTCAATCAGGCCAATACCCCGGTCGTTGGCCCACTCCTTGAGTTCCCATTGGGAATCGTCGTTCTGATAATCGTCGGCCATAACAACCAGCCTGGCGTCCGTATTCATCAGATGCGTTTTTACCCCTTCGACCGGCCTTTCAGGGTCTATCAACACTGGAACAGCACCCGCCAATATAATCCCCCAAAGAGCAACGTCCCAGTCCGCACGGTTCTTCCCCAACACCGCAATTTTGTCATTGATGCCTATGCCCCTGTCCTGGACAAGCCACAAAGCAAAATCTCTTGCCCGTGTTTGTAATTGCCCGAAGGTGATAACTTCCCGGCGTTCCGGCCTGATTATTTCAAGACATTCTTTATCTAAAGATGTGATTTTACTGAGGGCACCGTTAAAAAGCTCGATTAAGTTTCGATATTCAAGCTCCGTTTGCATTTATACTTTGGCTCCTGTAAATCTCTGCGCAGGCTTCCCTGCCATACTGAAAATAATACTTCTCAAGACTGTAACTTTTTCGCTATAATATAGCAAGTCTTTTCCTTAAAGCGGGTTAAATTTAATGAATGGCACAAAAACGAGATTTCCTGTTTCAAAAACTAAAAAAAATTGTTACTTTTATCGTTCTTTGTGCCTTATAATATATGTGAAACTGCAGGTAGTCTGTATATTTGAGGGAACAAAGTGAAAGCGAATAGATTCTTCTACCTGATTTTAGCAATAACGCTCCTCACCCCAGGCTGCAAAAAGAAACCACCTGCATCCACAACACCACTCCACCAGGCCGCCAAGTCGGGTGATGTCGAGCAGATAAAGGCACTCATTTCGGCGGGTGCCAATGTAAACGAGAGAGATTTGAACACATGGACTCCGCTTCACGAGGCCGCACATAACGGAAAAATCGAAGCGGCTGAATTGCTTATCTCAAACGGCGCCGATGTAAACACAAAAGACAAAGACGGCTGGACACCGCTCTTCCTTGCACTCCCATCCGGCAATAAAGATTTAATCGCTATGCTTGTAACCAAAGGCGCCAATGTCAATGTTAAGTGCGGCCGTTACCACCAAACTCCTCTGCACTACGCAGCAAAAGAAGGCTACACGGAAATAACAGAACTGCTTATTAATAATGGTGCTGATATTGATTTCAAAGACGATCACAAATGGACACCACTGCACGAGGCAGTAGATAAAGGGCATAAAGCAATTGTGGAATTACTCGTTGCCAAAGGTGCTGATGTCAATCTAATGACTCGATGGGGTATGACGCCGCTTCATATAGCGGTTGCTGAAAGAAGCAAAGATTTAGTCGAATTGCTTCTAAGCAATGGTGCTGATGTCAATATTAATAACAATCATGAAGGGACTCCGCTGCATATTGCAGCTAATAATAACCAAATTGAATTAGTCGCACTACTTATATCTAAAGGTGCCGACGTTAACACAAAAGCCTACCGCCATGGTGATACCCCCCTCCATGTTGCCGCCCTGAGAGGCCTTAAAAATGTTGCCGAATTGCTGATAAACAAAGGCGCTAAAGTTAATTCAAAGAACGATGAGGACCTTACACCACTACACTGGGCAACAAACAAGGATATAGTTGCCCTGTTTATTGATAATGACGCCGACATAGATGCACAAAACAAAGACGGAGATACACCTCTTATAATAGCGCTAAGCCGGGATAGAAATTTAGACGTGGCTAAGTTTCTTCTTTCCAAAGGTGCTGATATCAATGCCACTGACTATGCAAAGACAAAGCTTCTGTTGTTAGCAGCATCCAATAACCTCAAGGATCTGGTAGAACTACTCATTTCCAACGGCGCAGATGTGAATTTTAAGGACGAGTACAAACATACACCTCTTTATGAGGCGATAGATAACGGCCACGCATCTATAGTGGAACTGCTCATCGTTAATGACGCTGATGTGAGCAAAAAATGTGGCTGGGGCAACGATACACCTTTGAACATAGCGATTCGGCAATACCAGTCAGAGAAAACGAAGAGAGATGACTATCGAAAAGTAGTCGAAATGCTGATTACCAATGGTGCCAACATCAATATCAAAAACCGTTATGGTGATACGCCCATAAACATAGCAGCTCGCGAGAACGATAAGGACATGGTCAAACTTCTTGCTGCTCACGAAGCAGACGTTAATGCTAAGGACCGACGGGGAGATACACCACTGCATAGCGCAGCGTGGCTGGGCTACGTTGATATGGTTGAACTGCTTCTAACTTACAATCCTGATATTAATGCAAAGAATCTGGATGAAAGAACGCCGCTGCACTTTGCCGTCTCCAAGCACCACAAAAGCATCATGATGCAGCTTTTGGCTAATGGCGCCGATGTTAATACAAAAGATAAGAATGGCGATACTCCTCTACACCTTGCAGCCCTTCAGGGTCATTTAGATTCGGCTGAACAGCTTATCGCTAATGGCGCCGATATCTATGCAAGAGACAATGGAAACCACACACCTCTACATGAAGCTGAAATACTCAAACACCATGATATAGTCAAACTGCTCAGCAAGCACGGAGCTAAATAATAATTACTTAGTCAGTAAAATCAATCTTGCCCTCACCATTTATATCGCTTTCGATACTCGCTAACAAACCGGCCCACCACAGCACATATCTGTCATTGTAAGAAAAACCCGGACAGGGTGTGCCGTTACCTCGGTCGTTTGCTTTTGACCCAGCTTTTGATTTTAGCGGCCGTAAGGGTATTGAGCACATCGCCCTTCGTCACCCATCCCCGCCCGGCGGTCGCTACACCAAAGCCCATCAGGCCAAGGCCCGCAATACTGTGCGCATCGGTCCCGATGACTAACTTTACCCCTGAGGCGATTGCCATCCTGCAATGAATATCTCTTAAATCCAGACGCCACGGATTCGCATTGACCTCGAATGCGGTCTGTGTCTGGGCCGCGTGCTTAATGACAGCAGCGATATCGATGTCCATCGCCTCCCGCTGGCCGATGAGCCTGCCCGTCGGATGTCCGATGCAGTTAACGTATGGATTGTCCATCGCCTTCAACGTACGCTTCGTCACCTTCTCGCGCGGGCTAACCATTCCCGAATGTATCGAAGCTATAACAAAATCCAGCTCAGCAAGCAATTTATCATCGAAATCCATTGACCCATCTGCAAGAATATCAACCTCGCTCCCCGCTAAGATGGTTATGCCTTTTATTTCTTCGTCGAGCTTGCGTATCTGCTCTATCTGCTTAGCCAACTGCCCGGCCGAAAGACCATTGGCAATCGCCGACGACCGCGAGTGGTCCGTAATACAAATATATTTATATCCAATCTCTTTCGCGGCTTCTACAATTTCAGATATCTCACATTTGCCGTCGGATGCCTTCGTATGTAAATGGAAGTCACCCTTAATGTCACCAAGCCGAATCAATTCGGGCAGAGAATTTGTCTTTGCCGCCTCGATCTCTCCCCTGTCCTCGCGCAGCAGCGGCTCGATATAATCAAGACCGAGCTTCTGATAAATTTCCTCCTCGACCTGCCCCGCTACCATGTTTTCCCCCTTGAACAGACCGTATTCATTCAGCTTCAACCCCGCCTTTATAGCAATCTCTCTAAGGCGCACGTTATGCTCTTTTGAACCCGTAAAGTATTGTGCCGCAGCACCGAAACTCTCCTTAGTTACCACACGCACATCGACCTGAACCGGCGCAGTCTCGGTTCGTATAATCGCCGAGCCTTTTGTCGGCCCAGCCGCGAGTATCTCCTCTACGAACTCCGCGTTTGTAAATCCCTCTATGATTCGTTCAGAGGCCTTCTTACTCTTGCCCGAAGAAACAAGTATATCAATGTCCCCGATAGTCTCCATTCGACGTCGTAGCGAGCCGGCCGTCTGAATCCTCTGCGTGCCGGCTACTTCCCGAAGCAAGTCAGTTACAATATACGCCGCCCCCAAAGCCTCATTGAGCCGTATCCGGCCCGTTGACTTTTCCAGAAACTCAATCCCTCTTATAATCGCCGCCGCCTTTTTATCACCAAAGCCCGGCAGCCCGGCAAAAGAACCGTTCTCTATTGCACCTTTAAGCTCCGCTATACTTTTTACATTCAGCTTATCATAGACCGCCTTTACTCCCTTCGGTCCCATCCCCGGCACTCTGAGCAGCTCTAATAACTTCGGCGGGATTTTCTTCAGCAATTCCTGGTGGGCCTTTATCGCACCTGTCTTTATAAACTCTTCGATCTTCGCAAGACTTGATTTCCCAATACCAGGCGTCTTTGCCAATGCACCCGTTGCCAAAAGTATCTCGATGTCAGTCGCAATATCACCGATAACCCGCCCGACCTTTCGATTGCTGTTAATACGAAAACGGTCATCGCCGAGTATCTCCATAATATCGGCCATCTCATTAAATATTTCACTCAGCATAGAATTCTTCATAGGTATGAATTATATCCCCGCACAAACAAAATCAAAATGATAATTTACTATCTGCCGAAAAGCATACACATATCGCCCCTTACAGGCCGGCCTTTAATATTGCAGACAAAGCGGATTTAAGGTACATTGGCCTTTTCAGTAAAGATCCGAAAAATGACGCTAAAAAAAACAAATTTAACAGAACAGAAATCCGACTCGGCGCATCCTATAACAAAACTGCGGGAACTCAACAAGCCGAAGGAGCGCTCGGAGCAAAGGCTGGATTCGCTTGTCCGGCGATTAAGGGCTGGCGACCATACCGCCGCGGCAGAGCTTGTTGATATATATTACAAGCAGATTTATTTGTTTATGAGAAGGCTTGGGCACGACCGTCAAGTCAGCGAAGACCTGACCCAGGAAAGCTTTCTTAACGCCTGGCACCATATAGGCCAATTGAGGGACGGCAAAGCCTTGAACGGCTGGCTCTATCGGATTGCCGGCAACGTTTCAAAGCTATACTGGCGCAGGCATAAGCACAAAAAGCCAGCCACCCTCGAAAACTTTGACGTCCCTGACAGTAAAAAAGCTGGACTTGATACAGTCGAACATAACGAACAGTTGGAGCAGTTGGAAAACGCTGTTGCTCGTCTGCCCGTCAAATTAAGGCAAACGATTGTTTTACATTACATGCAGCAGTTGACTATCGCCGAAGCTGCCGATACAGCAGGCATAAGGGATGGAACCTTCAAAAGCAGACTCAATAGAGCATTAACAACTTTGAGAAAGCAGGTTATATAAAAGGTTGTCCACACGCAAAGTGAAAGCTGCTATGATAAAAGAACAAGACCTAAAAGAACTACTGAACAAATTATCCGATGCCACCACAGAGCCGGTCCCCCATGCTCTCGGCGAGGATATAAAACGCCAGATCCCGCACAGACTTTCGCACCACAGGGCAGGGATGGATACCATCAACATTATAATTCATCTTAGAATAAATAAACTTGCTGCTGCGGCGGCTATAATCATAACAATAATATTCTGTGCAACCTTCCTTGGCGGCCGGGACTCGACCGGAGGCGGGGTACTTAAAGACAGTATGCTGTTTATTAAATATTGGGCCACTGCCGATACTGCCAACATATCGGCCGTAAAGTCAAGATATGATCGCCTCCTTGGCCGCGGTGAAGACGTCGTATGGTATGGCGATCGGATTAACTCAAAAGACAGCTCCACTGTGCTGATGCAGCGTAAGCTCCCCGATGGTAAATATGAGGTTATGTTCGTCGATGGGCACAAAAAGCAAGTTACTGCCGAAGAGTTAATACCACTGCTAACCAGGATGCTGCAAAAAAAGGCGAAATAACAACTTTTCCGCCGATAAAATTCACCGATTTCTCCCTTGATTTGACACTTATTATATGGTAGAATTCCGTTATACGGGGTGTAATTCCCGAAAAACTTTTTTACAGTACAAAATTTGGAGTATCAACATGAGGAGACGAAGAGGGTTTACCCTGATAGAACTTTTAGTGGTTATCGCTATTATCGCACTTTTGATGGCGATATTGATGCCCGCACTGGCCAGGGTCAAGAAACAGGCACAGTCGGTTACCTGTCAGGCAAAACTGAAACAATGGGGCCTTATATTCAAGCTATATACGGATGACCATGACGGCTATTTCAATGAAGGTTGGGGAGTGGGTGAGCCTACGCTGTTCCCGAACGCACTGCGCTCGTATTACAAAAACGACGATAGCATGCTCCTGTGCCCGACGGCAACCAGAGAAATGTTAAGTGATGCCGACTGGGGCACATTTAAAGCGGCTGTCCGTACTATGTCAACACCAGAAGGTGGTTCTCGCCGTTACGTCTTCAGCTATTGCATAAATTCATGGACCAATTATATGCACGCCGACCGCGGAAGCCGCCTGGAAGAATGGTTCTGGAAAAGTGTCAACAATGCCAAAAATATGAGTCAAATTCCAGTCCTCGGTGATGGCACATGGCATGACGCCTGGCCTCGCGATACCGATACGCCGGCGCCGACTATGGATGCTTTTGGCATAGGCAATCAGGGCACTTCGGGCGAAATGGACCATTTTTGCATCGACCGGCATAACGGATTCATGAACATGCTCTATATGGACTGGTCTATCAGAAATACCGGGCTTAAAGAGTTATGGACCATAAAGTGGCATCGTGACTTTAACACAATGGGCCCGTGGACAAGAGCCGGCGGCGTAATGCCCAGCGACTGGCCGCGATGGCTGCAGCGATATAAAGATTACTAAAATTATCTGCCAAATACAAAAAGGCCGGCCTATCGGGGCTGGCCTTTCTTATGGACTGATATTATTTGAAAAGAAATCTGAACGGACAGAATGGAGTTGTTTCTTATGCGAAAAAAACAAGGATTCACCTTAATCGAACTTTTAGTCGTCATAGCTATTATCGCTCTGTTGATGGCAATCCTGATGCCCGCACTCCAGCGGGTAAGAAAACAGGCAAAAGTGGTTCTCTGCCGCACCAATCTCAAGGAATGGGGTCTCGTCTGGGCAATGTACACAGACGAAAACAATAGCAAATTCCCCGACTATATGGGAGGCGACTGGATGCAGAATCTGATAGATTACTACTCTAACAGCGAAAAACTCCTTTACTGCCCGATGACCACCAAAACCATGGAAGAGGGCGCTCCAGTCCGCTATTCAATTCTCCCTACCGGAGGAAGCTATTCACTGAATGAGTGGATTTATGACAGCGACGATACCGGTGGCGGCCGCAGGCTCGAGGAGTACTGGAGAAGCACAAATCATAAAGGTTTGAATAACGTCCCTGTTATGGCAGATGGCGCCTGGCGTGCTGACGGCCAGCCCTACGAAACCGATGCACCTCCCTCATACGATGGAGAGCCGCGCTCTGGAGTAGGTACGACAGGAAATGAAATGCGCATCTTCTCCATCAACCGTCACGATGGATTTGTAAACGTCCTCTTTATGGACTGGACCACCAGGAAAATAGGAATCAAAGAGTTATGGACTTTGAAATGGAATACCGACTATAACATTGCCGGCGCATGGACTACGGCCGGCCTCGCACAACCGGGCGACTGGCCGCAATGGATGAGGCATTTCAAAGACTATTAAAAAATGACCGTTGAACAAAACAAGCCGGCTTAATATACCGGCTTTTTTATTGGCTCTGTCTCGCGACTAAACCGGCCACCTGCCTGATAAGTTCAAACTCAGAATTGTTTTTCCAAATGCAGTAATTATGTTTGCCCGCCGAAGAGATTCTCACGGGCGCGCGGAACTAATAAATAATCGCAGTGGCTTCTTCAATCCTCCTGATGACCTCTTTGGCATCGGAGGAGTAAGGTACGTAACCATCGAAGCCCTTCTGCAACAGGGCCTCGGACTCAGATTCACCTAAATTGTTCACGAGTGCTATAATCTTAATAGTCCTCAAATCCTCATTCGTATGAATACATTCGCAAATGCTCATCGCATTTATGTCCTCAGACAAAAGGCTTACAAGCAAAACATGAGGGGCAAATTTATGAACTATCGCACCGGTACCAAAATTGCTCCGGACGGTCTTGACTTCGTAGTCTGCTTCGCTTCGCAAAACATCCGCCAAAGCCGATGCAGTCTTATCGTTACTGTCTGCTACAAGTACCCGGATTTTGCCCACCGGAAGTGCCGATGTAGGCATATTATGCATCTTCATAAACCGAATCAGCTCGCCGACAGGTATTCGCCTGTCCTTGCTGCCTGGTATGCGATAGCCTTTGAGTTGGCCGTTATCAAACCACTTCGAAACCGTTCGGGGAGCAACGTGACAAATCTTGGCTACGTCGCCCGTCGTTAGTACGTCTTTGCCTTTTGCCATTTCAAGATTCCTACCCACTACGAATGATATTCAAACCGTATGTTTAATCGGTTCTAAATCGAAGGTTGTTTAACATTCAAAATGCAATTTTCAAGTCTCCGCCGTTTTATTTCGCAAAATCCCTATAGAAGTAACAAATAAACATTTATTTCATCAGCACTACGTCCGATAAAGGCAAGGGAGCTTTTCGATTTCAGACGGAAACCGCAGATATGCAATTGTTCCTCCACAAAAATCGAGTACTCAAAATATCTTTGATTTATCGGCCGGTGGCGGTACAATTTTGGAAAAGGAGTTTTATATATGCAGATATACTTGTCTCGGCCGGATATAACCGCCAAAGAAATCGAAGCGGTCTGTGAGGTGCTTCGCAGCCCCGATCTTTCGCTCGGGCCTAAGTTAACGGAATTTGAAAAGGCTTTTACCGACTACACCGGCTCAAAGCGGGCAATTGCCGTCAACAGCGGAACCAGCGGCCTCTTCTTGTCTATGTTGGCTCTGGGAATCGCCCCGGGTGATGAAGTTATTACAACACCATTTACTTTCATTGCCTCAGCCTCTTCGGTCATGATGGCCGGCGCAAAACCCGTCTTTGTTGATATTGACCCGGAAAACCTTAATATCGACCCTGCAAAAATCGAAGCTCGGATTACAGACCGTACAAAAGCCATTTTGCCCGTGGAGGTTTTCGGCAATCCTGCCGGCCTCGACAAGGTCTCTGAAATTGCTCAAAAACACAATTTGTCCGTAATAGAAGACAGTTGTGAAGCCCTCGGTTCTGAATTGAACGGGAAAAAGGCCGGAACATTCGGCTCGATGAGCGTATTCGGCTTCTATCCGAACAAACAGATAACCACCGGCGAAGGCGGGATGATTTTGACCAATAACGATTCTCTGGCAGATATGTGCGTATCACTTCGAAATCAGGGAAGGGGACCGGACGGCACATGGCTCGGACATGACAGACTGGGCTATAATTTCCGCTTGAGTGATATAAATTGTGCGATCGGAATCGTACAGCTATCGAGAATAGACCAAATCAAAACAAAACGCCTGCAGGTCGCAAAATGGTATCAGCAAATCCTCGCTGACGAATCCAGACTGATAGTGCCCACTGAGCCCGATGGCTGTGATATGAGTTGGTTCGTATTTGTCGTTCGCCTGGCTGATGGCTTTACTTTGGCCCACCGGGAACGTATTCTACACGCCATGAGAAACGAAAACATCCAGGTCAGCAATTATTTCCCTCCTGTGCACCTGCAGCCATTTATGGTTGAGCGGTTCGGCTATAGCCAGGGTGATTTCCCCATTACAGAAGCCGTCTGTAAAAGCACTATCGCCCTGCCGTTTCATAACAATCTTACTAAGGATGAAGTGGCAATTGTCTGCAAAACCTTGAAAAAAGTGTTGGATAAAAATCAGCCGTAGATACACATCCTGCCATCTTCTAAAAGGCATAATTTATTCCTATAATACTTGCCCACAAGCCCATTATATAAGAGTAAAATTGACAGCATTATGCCAATAATTCTTTGGAAAACAAGGTAAATAACGCAGTTTTTCCCACTTTACACTTGGCATTTGCGGACTTTGTTATTAAATTTAATATAGAGGGAAATCCAAAAAGCTGGCGGAGAGGACCAGCCGATAATAAATGTGTTTTAGGATGGGGAGAAACTTTATGAGAGGTTGGAAGATCAAATTAATTTTTCTGCTGATAGTCTATCTTGGCGGCTTTGTGTGTAAAAGCACTACCGTTCCGCCGTCTTACAACAATCCGACTACGGGGGTCTGCGAAACATCGAAATAAGTTTAGCTTAGCCATAGATATACAGTTTATTATTTTCACAAAAGCCGGCTCGGCCAATGCTTACGAGAGACTCCACGCCGATAATTAAGCAGAAAATAAGGTGAATAACGCAGTTTTTTGCACTTTACACTTGGCATTTGCGGACTTTGTTATTAAACTTAATAATAGAGGCAAAATCCAAAGGCTGGCGGAGGGGATCAGCCAATAATACATTGCTTAGGAAGGGAGAAAATTTATGAGAGGATGGAAAGCTAAACTCGTTTTTATGCTGGTGGTCTATTTTGGAGGCTTTGCGACTGCGATTTATACTTTGGCGCCCGCCCCTGAAAACAATGCCAATGCATCTGCTGATTCTTCGTTTTTTCGAAGTGTAAAGGCCGGTGCGGAAGAAAAAAGCTCTGTTTTTTCGGCGGTTAAATCAGAAGAGTTCAAAAATTCGGTGAACTCAGGATTGCACAAGTGCTTTGAATTTAGTAAGGATGCTGCCTGGCGTACTGCCAGATTCATAAAGCAAAAGATTGACGAAGAAAGACAAGCTCGAACTGATAGCTGAGAAAATTGCTGATTTACGATTTGCGATTGCCGATTGAAACCGAAAACCGGAAATTGCAATTCGTAAATCGATGTTCCACCGTTCTTAATTGCTAAATTATAATTCGTATATACGTTGCCGGGAGTTTTCCGGAGGGGGGCGTATATACGATATTGAATGGCCGTGAGTCACCCAGAGGCTCACGGCTTTCAATATATCAAGCCAAAGCCCTGTGTCTTATAGCCCTATAATCCGAGTTTCACTTGCTCGTTGAATGTTCGCAACTGCACGCTTATAGTGTTTAACACCCAGTCTATATAGTGCAATTTGTGAGCGGGCCGATGGTGTCCTTCGTTCATCAGGCCGTTCCTTACGGTTTTCAAGAATCTGCTTATTGTTTGTGAGCTTAGCTGAGTAGGTTCCGCTGCCCATTCCTTTAATTCTTCATATTCCCGCCGTAATTTCCCACTGCCGCATAACTGTTCAGCGGTTAAATAATCACCGGGATTGTAATCAAGCTGAAGACCTTTGAGACACATGATTAACGGCTCATAATTGGTCTTTTCTCCAAGACGAATAAATTTATACTGATGGACATACGTAGTCGCCTGGGCCGGCGGTTTATCTGCAATATCCCCTCCGCCCAGATACCACCTGCGCTTGCTCGATCTGGCAAATACAAGCTCCTCGTCATTCGCTTCTTCGCTCTGTTTCTCGGTTGAATCCGACAGGGTTGATGAAAAACGATTGGAATATTGTGTTATCTCATTGTGACCCATTCTTGAAACCCAAAACCTGCCTGAGTCCTTTCGTTCAGGACCGCCGCCGAGCAAAAGTAAGCACTTAACAAAACCTAAAGGCAATATTTGTTGATTATCGATCTGTCTTTTTCGAAGCTGGAAAGAAAGATGCAGGCTATGCGGGCGAACGTCATAGAAATTGGTTATCTCTTGTATCAACTTATTGAGAAGCCACGGATCCGAAGTTGCCGGCCGGGAAAGTTCTCCCCGGATATTCAGCCGTCCCGGAGCAAGCTCCAGAAAACCGCACCGGCGGCCCTGGTCGGCTGAGCCTGTGTGATCGTCAATATATCCACCGAGTTTCCAGGACAAAACATCAAGGCGAAAATCGTAGAAATACTTAAACCCGTCATACACGGGGTCACTCTTATTCTGAATGCTTCTTTGCGGCTCGACAGCCGCAGGACCAAGATTGCTTAATTCTAACTCAATTCCAAGTGGAACCAGCCCGGGCTGAAGATTCGAACGAATTTGCGATAGTTTTGCACGGGCAATGCGAGCATCAAACATACTTTTCGATGCACGTACGGCGTATTTGATATAGTCAATGAGGTCGTGTTTGTCACAGGGCATTGTTTGAAGGCTTCTCTCAATAATCAAACCAACAGCCCTGCTGTTTGCATTTACCATTTGCAAAGCCGCAAGAATACTGACCGACCGCTTAAAATATCTTTCTGAAATATGCATATGCTCGAGTTCAAAGCGGTATTGAGATTGGATTTGTTCTTCGAGCTGGCTGAGCAGGACCTGCTTTATAACCAAAGCTAAATAGTTCTTTATAAACGGCTTGGCTTCCGGGTCACTGGATAAGTGTTTGATACTCGGCCGGGGCCTGTCGAGCTCGTGTTCAAGATAATAATCACTAACGGCATCGGTGTGATAATGGCTCATCACCAGATCACGCTCTGTCGTCGCGAGAAGTTCCCGGTCGGCTCGGCGCTCCGATTCGGCATCTGCTGTTCGTTCACCGGGACGGGTGCGCCTCTTGATGAATTTATCAATGCGTTTTCGCAGCCAGAGTTCGTGTATAAGGTTAACATGGAACCTGTCGCCAAAGTGTTTCTTCATCGAGCTGTGAGTTACAAGGTATGCCTGCGCTTCGACCGGACCATTTGCCGTGTTGATTTCTACCTTTTCTCTTTTATAACGCTTGCCTTCATACCTGTCGATTTCCGCCATCGCCCAGGCGGGAATATCATAGACCACCAGCCCTTCGATTTTTGATGACGGAGCTGAAACAGCATAGAAATAGACATTGTCCGGACTGACTTTTCGATAATGGGCAAGAAAGGCCGGCTCCACCCAAAGGGTCTCACTGTCAATTTTTGAGGCCTTCCTGCTAAAACTTAAACCGCTGACTGATTTGAAGATTCTACGGTCACGCAGCGAGCCGTAGATGAATAGATTTACCTTTCTCTCGTTCATATTTCCTGTTTCAGAATTTGTGTTAATCTTGTTTTCAATCTGTGAATTCAGTCTTTTCGGATTTGTTTCCACAATCTGAACAACTCTTTAAATGCACGAAGAATCACCCGCAAATTCGCTCCGGTTTGTGCCCCCGCCGTCCGCGGATAATGATGGACCCCCTGTTGTTCCACACGATAACCTTTGCGAACAGCTCGAGCTAAGATTTCAGCATCGATAAGCGCCCCGGTACTTACTAATTTAAGGTTGTCAAAAATCTCCCTTTTGTATAACTTGAAAGCACAGTCGATGTCGCGGATTTTCATGCCGAACAGCAGGCAAACAAGTTTCGTCCAGCACCAGGCATTGATTTTACGTACGAGATTGTCCTGACGGTTCAGTCGATAGCAGCTCACAATATCGCACTGCTCTATCAAACCCAGCAGCCCCGGCATTTCTTTAATATCGAATTGCCCGTCCCCGTCGGTATAAAAAACAAGGTCTTTTGTCGCTGCTTTGAAACCCGATTGCAGCGCCGCCCCGTATCCAAGATTGGTCCGATGATGCACAACTTTGACCCTGTCATTTCCGCCGGCAAGCTCATCGGCAATTGTGTCCGTACCATCACTGCTGCCGTCGTCAACGATAATTACTTCAAAGTCGGCGTTGAGCTTTTCCAGGACGGCAAGGGTCTGTTCTACCATGCCGGTGACATTGCCATGTTCGTTATAGCAGGGGAAAAAAACGCTGATGGAAACATTGTTTGCCGGCTCAGTCATAATCAAAAACAAAGAGCATAAGACTTATACACTTTTGACTTATGCACTTATTTACTTACCACCTCTTCGTTCGAGACACCCTTATCAATTCACTTACATATTTGTTTTGCAGAGCCACATAATCATTCACGAGTTTTGTGTTATTTTGTGCTCGGGCAATATTCCCCAGATAATAGCCTGCTAACCGTCCCGCTTCAAGCCTGTCACGATATCCGTCCTCATTGGCCCATTTAGCTTCGTTTTCTGTAAACCTCTTGATATAACCTTCGCAAAACTTCTGAACGTCGGGTCTTATCTCGGCGAACCTCGAGGCTATAAGTATTATTTCGATCATTGGCGCAGGCGATTCATTCAATTCGAAGGCCTTGACGGCAAAATCAAATCCCTTCTTCTTCTCGGCTATCCCCACACGATAGTAAAGCCAGCTATGCGCACGAATAAGCTTACTGTGGTAATCGTCCGGGTAAAGGCTTTTACCGTCAAATATGCCATCAAATAGCGCCTTGCCCTGCGGCGTTGTTATATCTACGAACAATTTTTGCTTGTTATTGAAGAATACAAGACGCCAATTAGGATTACGTTCAATGCCCTGCACGGCATGATAGGACGTTCTTTCATAATACTCTCTCCGCGGAGGTTGTGGAGGCGTGCTAAAAATTGACTGAGGCATCAAAACCACCCAGACATTATGCCGCTTTAGCTCCTTATCCATCCACTGGCCAATCTTTAAATAATCGTCATGAGTTAAACCCTGTCCATAAGACGCAGCTCGTTTAAGCATCAGGCTTGTTGTATCCGAGTCACCGGCCATAATATTCGTCCATAAATCGAAATACCTGCGGTCATAAGCCGCCTGTGCCCTGCCATCCATAAACAACTGTAAAGGTGTTTTGCCCGTATTCGGGTCGGGCTCCTGACCGAAGCCTATAAAGCCGCCCTCTGTCCAGTAATTAAACATCTTTCCTTTTAACTTGTTGTCCTTCATAAATCTCGTGGCGTAAAACGGCTTTTGCCCCGAGTCGGTCATCCGCATAAACATTGATGTTAATTTCGGGTCGCGTGGCCATGCATCGAGATAAATCCGCTTAAATTTCAGTCCCCACCAGGCGCCGAAATAAACCACCGCCGCAGCACCGGCAAAGACTAAAAATAATTGCAGATTATACCCCATCACCCCAACAGCCAGATGTTTGTTTTTCCGAAAGTTTATAAATGCTGAAATTGCACGAACAATCTGGTCAATCAACATTGCTATAATCGGGCAGGCCGCGATGGCCGCTACAGGAATAAACCTGCGCGAACGCACCGCCATATAAATCGTAAGAGCGGCAATAAGCATCAGTGACATATCTATCTTCGGCCATTGATAACCTACGGCAAGTTTCATTTTCCGCCTGGTTTGCTGGTCAACAGCTTTGGAAGTTTTTAGAAGCACGACAGCCCAAACCAAAAGAGCCGCCCAGCCCATAATGTATATCACTAAAAAAGGCACCGCAGTACCGACAGGATTAGTCCAGTCAAAAGCCGGATGCCACTCGTGAATGTTACGCCATCTCGCTGCGTGTTCGCTCACACTAATAGCAAATGTATGAGTCAGGTTCGTTAAATGAAAAGGATTGAACACAATCGTAGCCACTAACGCAGCAGAAGCAGCGCCGATAGTATGATACACGCCCTTCCATCCGATCGAAACAAGATTTTTCTTATAAAATACCAGCAGAATATCCAAAAATATCACGAGGATTGAAAACAGAAATGACGGCAATGTCAAGCCCGCTCTGGAAAGGACGAAAAACAAAAAAGGCCAGGCGGCAACGTTATACAAAATCGCAGTCCATTTTTTATTTAAGCTGGTAAGCAGATGCAAACCTATAAACGGCACAAGCATTATGAACGCGTAGATATACCCGCCGTGGACATTGCACCAGAAAACCGTCACCGGAACAATCAGCCATATATACAGCACGTTGCGATACGTCGTAAGGGCAAGTATAAGCAAAAAGACCGCCACTAACATATTCGAAAAACCCGCCGGGCGGATATCGAGAAATGAACGTCCCGCAAACATCGCAAAGCAGGAAAACACCGCACACAGCCACGGATGGACCCCCAGTAACCGCCCCGTATAATAAACACATATCACAGTCAATATGTAAATAGCGAACTTCCAATAGACCAGAGCGTTGGATGAAAAACTCACTCCGTCCGCGTATGATGATTCGGGAATCAACGAATAGAAGATTACATGCGTCAGCCAGTTTTGATTTATCCAGCCCGTCGGATGCCATTTCTTGACGGTATCGATACCGACTTTATCCGTAATCCACTGGGCCCAGTTTGGCCAGTTTTTAATCTCTTCTTCCGTCGGTCCTGCTTTATGCGAATTCGCGCTGAAAGGCTCGATTGTATCGACCCCGTGATTGACAAAATGCCGCCCGCTCGCCATCGCGACCCACGTATCACCCGCGGCCACCATGTGTGTGCACGCGTGAAATGTAAAAACAAGCATCGCCAGCCAACAGATGACAATGGAAACACGGCGCAGAACATCCAACTTCTGACTTTCGACTTCCGAATTCTGATTGCTGACTTCTACTGACTTAGCCATTCTTCCAGTCTGTCTAACCCTTTGGTAATCTGCTCAAGCGAACAGGCAAAACTCAAACGTACATTATTATCGCAGCCAAACGGCAGCCCCGGAACCAGCGCAACATTAGTCTGTTCCAGAAGCGCCTTTGCAAAATCCATACTGCCGTTAATCTGCGCACCATTAATATTTCGGCCATAATGCCCTGAAACATCAGGGAAACAGTAAAAAGCACCCGTACTTTCGGGACATTCCACGCCTTCGATGCCGTTCAGCCGCTCAACCATATACTTGCCCCGACGCTCGAATTCCACCCTCATACTCTCTATGGCCTCCTCGGCAGGCTCTCCCAAAGCCGCAATCGCAGCATACTGACCGAACGTCACCGCATTCGATGTCATATGAGATTGAAGACGCCCCATCGCCTTGATAACCTCCAGCGGCCCCGCCGTATATCCCAGCCGCCAGCCCGTCATAGAGAAAGTCTTGCTGAACCCGTTAAGAGTCAACGTCCTGTTATAAGCATCCTCACTCAGCGAAGCAAAGCTCACAAACCTCGTGTCACCATATATCAGCTTCTCATAGATTTCATCCGAAAGCACCATCACATCTGTCCCTTCGAGCACCTCTGCAATGGCCTTCAGCTCTTCCGGCGTATAGGTAAAACCGCCCGGATTACTCGGTGAGTTAATCAAAACCATGGCCGTCTTATCAGTTATCGCCTCTTTCAACTGCGACGGCGTCATCTTATAGCTGTTCTCTTTGTCCGTTTGAACAACCTTCATAACCGCCCCGGCCAGTTTGATAGTCTCCGGATAAGTAACCCAGTACGGAGTCCCTAAGATGACCTCGTCACCCGGATCAAGCACCGCCTGCATCGCCTCATAGACCGAATGTTTACCCCCGATATTTACAATGACCTGCTCCGGCTTATAGTCCAGACCGTTGTCTTTTTTGAACTTCTCAGCGATAGCCGCCCGCAGCTCAATCAAACCCGAGGCCGCCGTATATTTCGTCTTACCAGCCTTCAGCGCCTCGATAGCGGCCTCCTTAATATATTCCGGCGTATCGAAATCCGGCGCTCCTGCCCCAAAACCAACTACGTCCGCTCCCTGCGCTTTTAATTCCTGCGCACGCGCCGAAACCGCCAATGTCGCCGACGGCGGTACTTCCTGGGCTCGTTTACTTACTTTCATCCTAATCGCACCTTTCTAATTTTATGTCCTAAACAAATCTTATGCTCTTTTGCACCTGTGCTCTTATGCTCTGCCTTACCTTATACAAAACCACAACAACAGTCAAGAATATTGACTTTTACCAAATACTACGTGAATTGTTTCCGTCTGAAATATGAAATGTGAAATCTGAAATGTTAACTCAAAACTCAATTTATCCCATAGGGAAACTAAATCCCCCCCCAATAGTCAATAGTCAATAGAAAATAGTAAATTGAAAAGTGGTTGCCCTGATTTGTCTGCCCCACCGTTTACTCTATACTATTACAGAACTCCGACCGTCAAGAAAGGGGTAATCTTGAGCGGAGCGCAGCGAAGTCGATGAATCTGAAATCTAAACTCAAAACTAAACACTCAACACTCAATTTATCCCATAGGGAAACTAAATCACGGGTGGCACCTTCAAACTTGTTTGGAGGTGGGAAGGTTCCACAACTCTACATTCCTTGTTCGATATTCGATATTTCCTCTCTCGTCCCTCGTCCTTCTTCTCTCGTTCATCTGTGAAATTCTCCAATCTCTAATTCTCTAATCAACTAATCCCTAATCATTGCCACCTGCCTGCCAGTTAGTTAATCACAAACTCCACTTTGTCCACCCAGCCGCAGTCGCTGCCGGAATCCCCGCTTCCATCTTTTACATATCGCCATTCCAACACGTGCGAACCCGAAGTACTGATCGTGCATTCCTCCTGTTCCCAGCCCTCCAAACCGCAGATCTCTTCCTGCCGCGAGCCATCGACGTAAAATTCCAGGAAGTCTTCATCCTCTTCAGATGATACCTTCCAGTAGAATTCCACCGTTCCTGCCCCGCTCACCGTCGTCTGTATCCACGACTCCTGATTATGTGAGATATCCCCGCTCTGTGCTGCATCCCCATCGTAGTAGGACGTCGTTGTCTGGCTGAACCAGTCCGCATCGCCGCCCGTGGTGAAACTCAAAGCCGTGTCCAACGCTTCGGACAGAGGGTAGCTGCCAGGTTTGATGTCGATGAAAACCTCTGAATTTTGAAGGTGCCCTCCGTTTAGGGTAATCTCAATTCCAGAGTGGTCATTTAACCTCTCTATGTATTTTACTGTGATCGTATGGAATCCCTCCTGTGCAGCAGTGACGGTCAACGAGTCGGTGTCGAAGAAGGAAACGGACGGAACCGAGAGTACCTCCTGTCCCCACACCGTGTTGCCATCCAGGAAGACATAGACATCATCGTCGCTTGCCACCATTAAATTGTCCCCTTCCTCCAGGTAGATCAAGCCCTTGAATAGAGCCGCAAATACGTGATGAGCAGACTGGCCACTCACATTATCCCCAATGCTCTGCAGGGGGTTCCAATCTTCGCCGCCTGATGCGTGTCCGTCCTTCGAGAAGAGGCCGCCCCTGAGATCAAACGTGGTGATGCTCATAAAAGCATGATCGGTGTACACCGTGTTACCCGATGAGCCATCCGCCAGGTACTTGTCGTCCCATGCATCTTTGGGCGTCGCTTCACTTTGCCATGCATCCCATTGGCCGGTATCATAATTGTAGTTGTCGTAGTAAGTGATTGTAAAGTGCCCGAGTGCATAGGTGGCATCGGGCGCAATTAAGAAGCTCCAGACATTACCTTTCCACGGACTGTTGGGCTCGGTGTCATTGACCTCATCTATTCGCCAGTAGTAAGTTGTACCCGGAACAAGACCATCCGGATAAGGAAATCCGGGAAAGCCCGCAATAAAAAACGTCTCGGCCTGGTTTCCCCGGAACGTGCCTTCGGCGCCGTCGTTCACATCGTCAAAATTCTCGCCGAAATATATATCGTGCGAGACCGCATAACGCCCCAGCGACCAGCTAAGGGTCACATTCGTATCCGTCAATACGGAACCATCAGGCGGAGTGGGACTAAAGGCATATGGAAATTCTTCTCCTTGCATAATAACTTGAATCTCGTTCTGTGTCAGCGCGCGGTTGTAGATGCGAACCTCGTCCAACATCCCATTAAAGGGCTCGCCCCCAGAACTCATTTCTACACTAGAAGTGTTGCCTAAAACACCACCAGGTACTTGGCTGGCAATTTCCAAACCGTCGATATACAAGCGCTGTGTGGCCCCATCCCAGGTGCCTGCAACATGATGCCACAGGTCTTCCGTGAGGACATCACTAACCCACAGGTGCCGAAGATTGCCGTCCGTCTTGATGTAGAAGTGTAGTGAACCATTTACCTCCTTGCGAATCACCGCGACTTCTGGAGCCACCGTTACGTATCGCTCGACTTTACCGATTCTGAACGCATCGTGCCGCACCCAGGCGCATACCGTTATAGCGTTGTCACTGTACTTAAAATTCTCTACGTATCCGTAACCCGCACGGTGGAATTGTAACGCGCCCCCGAAGATCCCATCTTCCCACGTTGTATTATGCAGCGGTATATTGAAGCCATTGCCTGAAGAATCAATAGCAGTAGTTCCAGAACCGTCATCAAACCTCCACCAGCCGATAAGACTTGGGTCAGTAATCGATATTTCGGGTAGTATGCTGAAACTCCATACATCGCCTCTATGTATCGTACCATTTGCCTCGACCTCATCGACCCGCCAGTAGTAAACCTTATCCAATTCAAGAGGGCCGGGAGTATAGGTTGTAGTTGCCTGAGGCAGTCCTCCGGCGGCATTGTTCACAACATCAAAATCGTCGCCGAAATACACAGTATGCAACATCGCACCGAAACCAGCCTCCCAGCTAAGCTCTGTACTCGGGTCCACATATATAGCACCATTAGGCGGGTCGGGCCCATACGCAGTCTTCGGTGAAATAGTAAAGCTCCAGATATCACCTTTGTGTATCGTAGTACCGTCGGCCTCAACCTCATCTATTCGCCAATAGTATGTCGTGCCTGGAACAAGATGATAAGGAGATCGAGCAGAGCCAACACGAAACGATGTCGCGGTCTGGATGCCCTGGAACGTACCACCGGTGCCGACATCTACCTCGTCAAAATTATCGCCAAAGTACACATCATGCGAGACCACAGTCCCTCCCGGGGACCATCTAAGGTTCACCCATGTATCATCATGCAGGGTACCATCAGCCGGTTTGGGATTAAAGGCATACGGCCTTTCTCCATCTTCCATAACACCAAGAATCTCGCCCTCCGTCAGAGCGTGGTTGTAGATACGAATGTCATCCATGACTCCGTTGAAATTGTATGAGCTAGTCGTGAAGGGTTCACAACCAATCTTAAAAGACCCAGGTGAGGCGCCAAGCGCCTCAGTTGTACTCATCTCTCTATCCAGCACTCCATTAACATATGTCCTGATGTAGCCATCCTCAAGAGAGTAGACTCCAGTGACATGATACCAAACATCCACCTCGATCTCTATCCCACCACTAACATTTCTGTTAAGAACGGCCGAGTCCTCAGAAGTTCGAATTTCAAATTCGACTCTATTGTTGTTGTATACTGTCATCTTATAGCCACCATTGGCTCCGTCCTGATTTCCTCCAATCTTGTGATCAACACCTTGGGTGCCAACTTTGATCCACGCCGAGACCGTAACTGCATCTGTAATTTGCAAACTCGGATCTTCTCCGCAATCGAGCCAATCACCAGATCCATCAAATCCCAGGGCATAGCCGAATTGATTGGGCACCCATTGTGGGTCGCCGTTGAAGGTACCGTCGTTGCCGTTGCCGCTTGAGTCGTATGCAATGGTTCCTGAGCCATCATCAAACTTCCACCAGCCGACAAGAGAAGGATCGGCAGCGTTGGCTATGCTTGTCTGAAACAGACAAAGAACCAAAGCAAAAGAGATTAAATAAATCAATTTCTTAGACATAATAGTCCTCTTTCGAACAAAACAACCGATGCCGAATAAAAAGATAACAAGCAACACAAGTAACGGGATTGTTAATTTGCTGATGAAATGGTGAGGTATATTACACATTTTTTTATCCTCCTGCCCCCCATATTTGGGCAATTAGATTACCGCTTTTTGTACGAAAACAACTCACAAGAAAAGAAGAGGATGATTTTCAAGTGATGTATCTCATATAAAATAATGTATCATAACTCTACAAATTTGTCAATCTTGTGAAAGTACTTATTTTCGATTTAACTTGATTTTTTAGGCTAAATCCACCATGTTTTGCTTTTCATGTTCCTTCCTAAAATGCGCAATACGCATCACGCAATGCTCAATACGAACGAAAATTCGAGGAATTTTCGGTCAAAAACGCTCACTGTTAAAAACAAAAATAAAATATTTCAAAAATTTTTATCTCTCTTTTATATAACGAGTTACAAACAATAAGCCAAGAAAAAAAGCCAAATTTTCGGTTCAAACGTGCACACTCGTCTAATTATAGAGGCGCAGTTTTTCTGCCCTCACTGAATAGTCAATATTGTAGCGAAACGGAAAATCCTTAGCCGAATTACCAGTCATGAGCATCAAGAATACAACTTTAGCTCACTTTAGGCACTTTATCCGCCGCGGCGGATTTAGCTCACTTTTCACTCATTTTCCCTCTACAATTGTAGAGAAAGCTCTACAAATCAGACCTTTTTATGCAAAACAAAGCCAAAGTCAAGTACGCCCAAATGAACCTAAGCTCTTATATGACAAGGAAATACGAAAGAATGGACAATTGGTTATTCAGACAAAACAAAGCCAATTCAAAGCCAATAAAGCCAAAAACAAACCCAATTCAAACCCAATTTAACCCAAAACAAAGCCAATTCAAAGCCAATTGGAGCGAAGCGCAAATCCTGAGCCTGTCGAAGGAACAAACCCAATTCAAAGCCAATCTGAATTCTTGCCGATGATATATGGTGGATCGAAGTAATAATTGACAGTTACTAATACAATTGATAATTTATTTTTATGACTCATCCTTACAAAAAAGCGGCCGTACCAGATTCCAAATACCATAGCGCATGGGCAAAGCATCTGCCTATCGCACTCTGCTGTATGTGTTTTGCTTTAATAGGTTGCACCCCCCCGGAAGAAGAGCCTATTTGGAAGGACCTAAAAATCGGCGACCTGGCCCCCAGCCAAAGCGGCAAGCAGACATCTCGCTTGGTGGAATCGACAAATTTCAACCTCCATATTTTTGAAATGCCGTCCGACAATATCGACAAACTGGATAGCGTTCGCAAAACCCTGTTTACAAAAAATCTGCGATATCAAAGTTCTCATTCTTTCGGCGCCAACTCATTTTCCGTTCATTTCGGCCAAATTCGAATGTGGAACGAAACCTTCACCTCAATACTCGCCGCCGGAGCAAAACAAATAAACAAAGTCTCGCTAATGCTCACCGACGACCTGCCTGAAACCATTTCCGTCGCCCGAATAGACAGCCCGCGAACCATCTTCTTCACCTCAACTTACGGCTCAAGAGAAGGGGCAAATGTTGGGCCCGGCATCCTCGCTCTGCGCCTTAAAACCCAAAAAATACCCGGCCTAAGAGGTGTATGCAATGTAACCGCCTATCCCGTATATTCTCCGCCGATGGTAAAAAGCACAATACCACTATTAAACGCCCACACACAACGCCGGGAGTTCCCCTTTAGCGCAGCAGCCTTCGGACTGAGAATGGGCCCAGGCGATTTTATCCTGCTCGGCCCGAAAGAATACGTCAGCGACCAAACGGCTTTGGGCGGCATGTTCTTCAGCAACCCCGAAGGCAGCATGTTCTTCAGCGAAACAGAACGATCTACCTTCGAACCTAAGCCGGCCGTCAGAATATTCCTGCTTGTATGTACAAGGACAAATTATTGACCACCGTATGACCAGCCCAAAAGTAATATTATCCCGTTGCACTGACTACACCCCGTCAAAGATTGCCGAAGCAATACAAAAACAGTTCGAACTGCTCGGTGGATTGGAAAAATTCGTCACCCCAGGCGATACTGTCCTGCTCAAGCCGAATTTCATCGCCCCAAGGTCCCGCCGTTACGCCGCACAGACTCACCCAGCAGTAATTATCGAGACCGCCCGGCTCCTGAAAGATTTCGGCGCAAAACCATTCGTCGCCGACTCACCCGCATGGAGTAATACGTTCGCCTGTGTAAAAGCGCTGCGCATGGAAGATGACCTGAAAAAACTGTCCGTACCGGTAAAACAGCTCGACAAACCAAAATGGTGCCAAATAGGAACGAATAACACCCGCATCGGCATAAGCTCAGTCGCTCTCGATGCCGACGTCATAATAAACCTGCCGAAATTCAAAGCCCATCAGCAATTGTTAGCTACATTCGCCGTCAAAAATATGTTCGGCTGTGTCAGCGGTAAGCGAAAGGCCCTCTGGCACTTCAAAAAAGGCGCCAACGCCGACGACTTTTGCGAAATGCTCATCGACATTTACAAGTTCCTCAATCCCGCCCTGACAATTATCGATGGAGTTATCGCGATGGATGGCCCCGGCCCAATCCGAGGACGAACCAGACCACTTGGCTGGCTCATCGGCGGAACCGACCCAGTCGCCTGTGAAACTATCTGCGCAAAACTAATCAATATCAACCCGCAGGATTTTCCGATTGTAAAGACCGCAAAACAAATCGGTTTCGGCTGCTCGGACCCCGCTAAAATCGAAATCGCCGGCGACGATTTCCCAACAAGTATATGCACGGATTTCAATCTGCCGCAGCTCGTTCCAATAAGATTCTCTCTATTCCACGTCTGCAAAAGCATCTGCAAACAAATAATACTCCTCACCAAAACCGCCCTCAAAAAACTCCATTCCCAAAAAACCTAATTTGTCTCCTATCCGCAACGTATGCCCCACATTGACATACCCCCTTTTTTCAGCTAATATCAACTCCGATGAAAGAAAATAACAAACCCATAAATATTCTCGGTATCGAGACCAGTTGCGATGAGACCGCCGCGGCGGTTGTTGCTGATGGCCGGACCATTAAATCGTCCGTAGTGGCCTCGCAAACCAAACTGCACGAAAAATACGGCGGCGTCGTCCCCGAGCTTGCCTCCCGCGCACACATCGAAAAAATATACCCCGTCATAAAAGAGGCAATGGAACAGGCCGATGTCGCTAAAGATGATATTGACGCAATCGCAATCGCCAATCAGCCCGGCCTGACCGTCGCTCTGGTCGTTGGCGTTACCGCAGCCAAAACACTCAGCTTCACCTGGAACAAACCACTTATAGCAATCAATCACCTGCACGCCCATCTTCAATCGGCTATGCTGTCCGAAGAACAATTAGAACTCCCCGCTGTCGCTCTAATCGTATCAGGCGGACACACCTGCCTTTACGATTATCATTCTCCGCTGGAACCGAAACTTCTCGGCACAACCATCGACGACGCCGCCGGCGAAGCCTTCGACAAGGTAGCATCTATCCTCAAGCTGCCCTACCCCGGCGGACCCAGTATCGAAAAAGCCGCCGAAAAAGGAAATCCGGATGCGATAAAATTCCCACGCTCAATGCTCGGCCGCGATTCGCTGGACTTCTCTTTCAGCGGCATCAAAACAGCCGTCCTGTATTATTGCCGCGGCCAGGACATGAAAGGCGAAAACAAGGTCGATTCGATGAACGCTCAGCAAATCGCCGATATCGCCGCTTCGTTCCAGGCCGCTGTCGTTGATGTACTCGTTAAAAAAACAAAGCGGGCAGCAAAAAAAAACAAAGCAAAAACCATCCTGTTGGGCGGTGGAGTAGCGGCCAATAATAAATTGCGAACTTCTCTGCAACAGATGTGCGATTCGGCTGTCCCGCCCAAAAAACTGATGGTCGCGCCAAAACGATATTGCACTGACAACGCGGTTATGGTAGCCTCTTTGGCGTATTATAAATTCAGGGCCGGGCTTTTCGCAGACCTGACTCTTGAACCGAATGCAACCGGCTGAGGGGTGAACAACAAAATAAAATAGTGAGTACTAAACGAAAAACAACTGTTGCAGTTTTTCTGACAATCGTGCTGTCTCTTGGAGGTCGCACGGAGGTTTTACATGCCGGCTCGAAAGATCTTAATGAGATTCTCGAACCGATTCGGAAAAAATACGCTCTTCCGGCAATGGCCGGGGCTATCATCATGCAAGGACAAACGACAGCGTGGGGAGCAACCGGTATTCGTAAGAACGGTAATGATGTGAAAGTAACGTCTAACGATAAATTCCATATTGGCTCATGCACTAAAGCAATGACAGCCACTATTATCGCCATGTTAGTCGAACGTGGAAAGCTGCGATGGGACATAACACTTTCAGCAGCGTTTCCAGATATGGCCAAAGAGATGTATCCGGACTATCGCAATGTCACTTTGAACCATCTGCTGGACCATCGAGGCGGATTACCTCCATCCAATAAAAGTTGGCCGGTAGGCAAATCATTTATGGATATGTATAATTTGCCAGGCTCTGCTATGGAACAGCGGCTGGCTTATGCGAGAATGATGCTTCGTCAAGAACCCGAAGCCAAGCCAGGGACGAAATATATTTATTCGAATGCAGGATATTCTATTGCCGGAGTAATAGCTGAGCAGGCCATGAAAACGCCCTGGGAAATCCTGATGAGAACAATGCTTTTTGAGCCGCTTGAGATGACAACAGCCGGATTCGGAGCTATGGGCACACCGGGGAATATCGACCAACCGTGGCAACACAGAGTGAATGACGGGAAGCTTATCGCGGTCGAACCTGGGCGTTTCAGTGACAATCCACCTGTATTGGGGCCAGGAGGTACGGTACACTGCTCGATAAGAGACTGGGCAAAATTTATAACCGCCCATCTGGAGGGGACAAAAGCTGAAGGAGGTTTGCTCAAGAGCGAGACATTCGCGCTGCTGCACACGGCAGGTTTCGGCGGGGATTACGCATCGGGCTGGATGGTAACGAAACGAGATTGGGCACAAGGTAAGGTACTCACACACGCAGGGAGCAATGCCATGAACTTTGCAGTTGTATGGATGGCGCCTAAACGCAACTTCGCTGTACTCGTAGCTACCAATCAAGGTGGAGGCGATGTAGAAAAAGCGTGTGACGAAGCCTGTGGGACGTTGATTAAAGAGTTCTTGCTTAAAGAAGAAAGCAGTAAAGGTAGGTGAAATATTCAGGTTGAACAATTAAAAAAATTATTAGAACATGTCAGAAACGGTCAAATAGATATCGATCAGGCGGTTGAGAAACTTCGCCATTTGCCCTTCGAGGATTTAGGCTTTGCCTGCATTGACCACCACCGGCAAATCCGCCGCGGCTTCCCGGAGGTCATCTTCTGCCCCGGAAAAACCACCGAACATATAATTAAAATCTTCGAGTCCCTCGCCGCAAGAGGAAATAACGTTCTGGCCACCAGGGCCGAGCCGGACGTTTTCGAGGCATTGGTAAACACCGGCAAATTCCCCAAAGCACGATACGAAAAATTAGCCCGGGCAATTGTGCTCGAACAGAAAGAGCCGCCGGCCTCTAAGAGCGTCCTGCCGATAGTTACCGCAGGGACCGCCGATTTACCCGTCGCCAGCGAAGCGCAAGTTACCGCAGAGATTATGGGCCAGCGAACCGAGCTGATTTGCGATGTCGGAGTCGCCGGCCTGCACAGGCTGTTCAAACATCTGCCAAAACTACAGAACGCAAATATCATTATCGTCGTAGCGGGGATGGAAGGAGCGCTGGCCAGCGTCATGGGCGGTCTTGTCAGTTGTCCGGTAATAGCTGTACCGACCAGTGTCGGTTACGGTTCCAGCTTCGAGGGACTCTCAGCCCTTTTGACGATGATGAATAGCTGCGCTTCCGGCGTCACCGCCGTCAATATAGACAACGGATTTTCCGCAGCCATCACCGCGACGCTTATAAACAAAAAGATAGAAGCTAATTTATAACGTCGGGGCTGAGCGGCAGGTGAGCCTGATATCGGTAACCTGTACGCTTTAGCCTTTGGTTCGGCGTTCTCATTTCGTTATCGTGAAATTAGCAGATACGACTTCAGTAATTTTGAGAATGCTAACGTTGTTCTCGTCCTCCCATTTTTCATCTGACTTATTCCAAACAAATTCGTTCACAAGTGGTTTGTTCAGGCAGTCGGTGACGATACAGATTCGATATTGGTTCTTTCGGGATTTGCTCTTGCGATATTCGTTTGGACTCAGGTTTACAGTGATGACCTCGTCTGAGGGCAAGGAAGTTCCTTTGACCTCTATCAAGAGCTTGCGGTTTCCTAATGAAGCGACAAGATCATATCCAACATTCTCCTTCTCGACTGATTCTACGTCGTATCCCCGATCAGTGTAATAGTCGCTCGTAGCATTTATCGCGGCTTTCTCTATCTTCACCTTTCTCACCTGATCTACCTGTCCTTATTTTGCCTTTTCTGGGGGTAACGAAGACGCCTCTTTCCGCTTGGGAAATATAATCAAGCAATTGATCTTTGAATTCCTTGACTTCTCTCGTGTCCGCCTCCAGAAAAGAAACGAAGGTTTGTGATCCAAAGCCCTTGTGGGTAACAGGAACTTTGAAGACACGCTGATGAGGCGGCACAAGAAAACAATCGGAAGCCTTTGCCCTCACGACCCACCTTGGGCGAATCGTCTCGCCCTTGTACGCGAAAGAACGGCCGGACACTGGTTTTTGAAGTTCACGATAAACTGTTGCGTCTTTGTACCATCCGACTACGACTGATCCCTCGTTTGATCGCGCTCTCCACACAACGAGAACATTGTCAACCTTATCACCCGCGTCGGGATCAATGCGGCTTATGTTGATTGTTTTCGTGCGCAATTGCACGAATCCATAGACAAACCCGGCGTGTGGCATGAAATTGATAGCCTCATGTCCATAACCATGTTGTCGTACGTAACCCCCACCATGCCTGGGAATATCGTCTTTGCTCACACCAGTATAACGCTTCATCCAACAGGCATTGCACAGAAGGATTTTCATTCTTTCCCTTTCGGCGGACCGCTTGGCATATTTGCCTCTCATACCACCTTTGAGTTTAGAGAGGTCGTATTCCGGCTGCAAATCGTCGGCTATTTTTTTCTTATTTGCCTTCTTCATATACGTCAAAGTGGCATTTTATCGCATCTTTGACATTTTCTTTTAACTCGTCTAATGTTTCACCTTCGGTATAAATAGAGTAACCGAGACATTTAGCGGAGTAACCACCCTCATCGGAATTCTCAACGATAAATATAATTTCACTCATGGATTTTAAACTTTATCAAAACTGGCGATTTCTTTTGCCGCTTTCCCGAATAAATTCTTCGCTTTATTTATCTATTGTCAAACCTTCTTGCCTGCTTGTCAAATCTTTTCTTGACCATATCCTGCATTATTTGTAATATACCGCTCGAAATGAGGTTATATGCAGATAATAGATACTATCCCGAAACTACAACCCAGGGCCATTGATGCCCACAAAGGCGATTTTGGCAAGGTCTGTATTATCGCCGGAAGCACTGGCATGAGCGGAGCCGCCGCCCTTGCGGGCCGGGCCGCCCTGCGAGCAGGCGCGGGCCTTGTACGGGTGGCAACACCAAAAAGCGTTTTGCCGATAGTCGCCTCAATAGAACCATGCTTCACTACTATCGCCCTGCCCGAAGACAGTCTTGGCCGAATTTCAGCAAAGGCAATCAACCCTGTCCTCGAAGCCGCCGGCCAAAACGATTGCCTGGCCTTCGGCCCGGGCCTCAGCATCAGCGGCGCACTTCGCTCGCTCCTCAAAACGCTTCTCGAACAGAATCAACTCCGCCTGATTATAGATGCCGACGGCCTGAATAATCTCGCCGGCATAAAAGACTGGCCCACCGGACTAAAAGCAAGCCTGATTCTAACTCCCCATCCCGGCGAAATGAAACGCCTGTGGTCGGCCCTGCTAAGAGAACCGCTTCCAAATGACCGCCAGCAGCAAACCGTCCAGTTGGCACAGCAGACTAAAGCCATCGTTGTCCTTAAAGGAGCGGAAACCGTCGTTACTGACGGCCAAAAAGTGTATATCAACAAAACCGGAAATCCCGGTATGGCAACAGCCGGCTCCGGTGACGTTTTAACAGGTATCATAACCGCCCTCGCAGGCCAGGGCTTGAACTACTTTGACGCCGCGGTCCTGGGCGTCTATATCCACGGCCTTGCCGGTGACATAGCGGCAGAAAACCTCGGACAGACCAGCCTCATAGCCACTGACATAATCGATGCACTGCCTGAGGCCTTTAAGAGAAATTAAACTTAATCCACCTGCAATTATATTTTATTGCTCTCTCGGTCAAAGCGATTATAATTATCATCAATTTTATACCAATAAAGCAATGGAATGAGTTAGAGGACAAATAAGAGGAAAGGATTTATTATGCAGTTCAATCTTCTCGATATTACTGTGTTTTTGGGATTCATCGCCGCTGTTATCACAATCGGACTCTGGAAAAGCCGGCACGAGAAAACCAGCGAAGACTACTTTCTGGCGGGCCGCGGCCTTAAATGGTGGCTGATTGGCTTCTCACTTATTGCCGCCAACATCTCATCAGAGCAATTGGTCGGTATGAGCGGAAATGCCGCCAGCCACGTCGGCCTCGCCATAGCAAGCTACGAATGGATGGCTGCGATAACACTTGTTGTCGTGGCGTTCTTTTTTCTGCCGTATTTCCTGCGGGCGGGAATCTTTACCATGCCAGAGTTTCTGGAATACCGCTATAACGGCACCGCCCGCACCATCATGGCCGTGGCAACTATCTTTATTTATATGCTCCTGTTGGGCTCGGTTACTTATTCCGGTGCACTGACGGTTAACACGATGGCGGGCAAGATGGGCTACGACGTACCGATTGCCACGGCAGCGCTCGTAATTGGCTTGATTGCGATGGTGTACGTAACCGCCGGAGGCCTCAAAGCCTGTGCCTGGGCCGATTTGATCCAGGGAAGCGCCCTGATCATCGGCAGTGCGATTGTGATGATCTACGCGTTCAAAAAACTTGGCTCCACTACGGACGAGCTTGCCTTTGTAGAAAATGTAAAAACCGGTGCAGTTGGCCTCAAGACCTTCGCTCAGGATACCGGATCCATCGACCGCTTCTGGCAACTCAATAAGGTACGAATGAATATGTTCCTGCCAAAGGATGATAAGGTCCTGCCGTGTACGGCACTTTTTCTTGGCCTGTGGATTCCGAATTTCTACTACTGGGGACTCAACCAGTACATCACGCAAAGAACGCTGGCTTCGGAGTCATTGGCGGAAGGACAAAAGGGTATCGTATTCTCGGCATTCATGAAGCTGCTCATTCCATTTATTGTCGTTATTCCGGGCATCATAGCCTTCAATCTCTACGCAAAGGATATGCAAAATCAATCGGTCACTGACAATGCCCCGGTAATCGCAAAGTACATGATGGCCAATCGGGACACTCAATTGGTCGAAATTGCACAGGCACCGGATGAAAATGCTATTGTGAACTGGCCGCATGGCAGTTTCATGATTGCCGTATTTCCGGATGATTCTGCTCTCAAGGCCGTCAAAGCGAAGAATCCCTTTGTCCTTCCTCTGACTCAAGGCAAGTTCGATGAGCTGCAGGTTTCTCAGTACACGGTATTTGAATCGGATGACAAGTCATGGAAGTCGGCATTCCCTGGCCTGGCCGCAGAACTGGAAATATACAACGCCTCCGTGACGGACGCAGCCGCACAGGCAAAGGTCAGTGTCACAAGTGAGAAGTTTATCGCATATAAATATGACACCGCCCTCGGACAACTGCTCAGCAGTGTCCTGCCGCAGGGGACAGGTTTGGTGGGTTTCGTTCTGGCGGCGTTATTAGGGGCGATTGTCAGTTCGCTTGCGGCGATGTTAAACGCCGCGTCAACCATTTTTACGATGGATATTTTCAAAAAATATATCAGCCCTCAGGCAGGACACAAAGCTATGGTCATGCTTGGACGAATATGCGTTGTCGTCTTTTCTGTTATTGCTGTATTGCTGGCCCCGCAACTGGGCAATCCCAAAATCAGCAACAGCATCTTCACTATCATTCAGGAAAGCCAGGGGCTGATATCACCCGGTATTCTTGCCGTGTTTGTCTTCGGCCTGATTTGCCGCATCGCACCGCCGATCGCAGGTGTGGTCGGACTGCTTACGAACATCGTCTCTTATGGAGGCATGTATCTTATGGGCCGTTATAAAATCGGCCCGGATATTCAGTTTCTAAACCGCATGGCCATTTGTTTCGGATTGTGCATAGTTGTGATGACAATCATCACACTGCTCAAGCCTCTGGCCGAACCTGTCGAGTTCAAGCAGCAAACAACACTGGACCTCCGCTCTTCCAGCGGGGCCAAAATAGTCGGCATTGTCGTTGTGGTCATAACGCTGGCTCTTTACGTCTTGTTCAGCCCGATTGGCCTTGCGAAATAGCAGTGGTGACTTTTTGAGAATTGTGGAATGGAACTAACAAAAGATGGACAAGACGCTTTAGGTAAAATTCTAAAGTCTGCGATAGACAACGCTATCGATATCAAGGGCGGCAGGATAAGAAGAACATCATCCCGCTTTTGCCTCGGTGTCGAGCATGGCGATTACAACGGCACCGAGCTTTTCGGCGTTGGAACCGACAGGTTCATCTGGCTGGCCTATAAGCCTAACGGCACTAAGAAAATCAGGCTCTTTAGCGCCAATTTCCCCGGCGATGGAGTCATTGAATTTGAACTGGGAAACGTCCCTGAACCTAAGTCACCGGAGATCGCCCGGACGTGGGGACGCTTCGCCTACGGTGTAGAGTATATCTTAAGACGCGAAGGCTACAAACTCTCACAGGGCATCGACGGCGTCCTTTACGGAAACATCCCCGGCGGCGGAATGAGCCGCTCGGCTTCCCTGAGTTTGAATCTGATTCTCTCGCTTTTCGACGCCAACAACATCGAGGTCGAGGATAAAATCAAAATCGTCGATCTTGCTCAGGCCGTCGAAAATGATTATATCGGCTCTCCCTGCGGCCAGCTCGACCAGACAATGATACTCTTCGCCCACGAGGGAATGGGGACATACTACAATCCCAAAAACCGCTCAATAGAGTACGTACCAATCGGCTCCGGCGCAACTGATTTCCGCATTGTCGTACTCGATACCGGAACCGACCGACCGGGCCTGGAAAAATCGACTTATGCCGTCCGCCGAGCCGAATGTGAAAAACTCGTTTCAATACTGCAGAAAGCCGGTTATGATATCGCGTCCCTTGCGGACATCAAAGACGAAACAGTTTACAAAAAGATTATGGGCGAATTCGGCGAAAGTCACTCCGACCTGTGCGACCGCTTAAAATATATTTTCAATGCTCAAAAACGGTTCTATAAAATGCTCGAAGCCTGGAAAACCGGTGACATTGAAACCGTTGGACAGATTTTCAGGACCGACGGCATCGGCCTGAGGGATGATTACAAAATATCCGGACCCGAACTGGAAACGATGTGTGATATTGTCCGAACTGAACCGGGTGTACTGGGAGAGCGTATGTTGGGAGGCGGCGACAAGGGCGCATCGGGCGCTTTGGTTCGGGCCGAATATATAGAAGACGTAAGGAAGGCTGTTGATAACGCCTATCCGCGCAGCCGACCCGAGTTCGCCGGCAAACATGCCGTTCACGTCTGTAGGGTAGTGGATGGTGTCAAAGTTTATGAAAGTCTATTGTAACTGGAACAAGGTTGATTATGTCGGAAAAAAGCTCCTCGTCAGTTAAAGGTACGTTCGAAGCTACCGCCTCTTCCAACAAACAGTTTGGGCCGCGATTCTACAAGCTCAAACTTGAGTTCTCGGCTGACGGCGCAAAAGCTTTTGCCGATTTCAATCCAGGACAGTTCGCCGAATTAGACCTTTCCCACACCGCCCTGCCTCCAGATGAATCCATACCGGAAGACTTACGCGACGCCGCCGAACGCAAAATACTGCTTCGCAGGCCTTTCAGTTTTACTAACGTAACCGCCAAAAAAAACAGAACCATCGCCGAGCTTCTTTACTGCGTAGTCGGCCCGGCCACACTGAGAATGACAACCATCTCCCCCGGCGATTCTCTAAGCGTAATCGGCCCTTTGGGAAATGGATTCTCTGTACCGGATAGCAAAAAAACCATCCTTCTGGTAGTTGGTGGAATGGGCGTCCCGCCATTACTGCATCTTGCAAAACACCTCACCAGCAGTTCCCGCCCCCCCGGGCTTGATGTCATTGCATTCGCCGGCGCAAAAACGGCAAAAGAGCTGCCCTTTGAAGGTTTCCTCGATGAGATTTCACAGCAATTAGGCTTTTCAATACCCGAATTCGCTAAGTACGGCATTGAATCCTTGACGGCAACCAATGACGGTTCTGCCGGCTATCACGGTTTTGTCACTGATTGCCTTGCCGAATGGCTCAGCAAATCTTCCCTGCCCGCCAGGGATATTATCATTTATAGCTGTGGGCCGGAAGCAATGTTAGCAAAAATGGCTGAACTCGCTAAAGACAAAAATATCGACTGCCAGCTCAGTCTCGAACGAAGAATGGCATGCGGTATAGGCCTGTGCCAAAGCTGTGCTGTCGGATGCAGGGTAACCGGCTCAAATGAAACTGTTTACAAAATGTGCTGCAAAGACGGCCCAGTCTTTGACAGCAATGAGATAGTCTTCTAACAATCTGCAAAAAACTAAATACTATAATCTATTCATTAGTATGCTCGACTAATCGTTTACAGAATATCCCGTTTAGGTTTTCTCAGCTTTTTTATTGCTTCAAGCTGCAAGACAGCCTCCTTATCTCGTAAACGGTTCATCGACTTTTTTGCTTTTATCAAAGCATCCACGCTCAACACACGCATCTTCATTTTTTCAACTTCAATAAGCTCGCTTTCCTGTTTAACTTCACCGTAGTCCCCAAGGCCATCAATGAAGCTTAAGCAATCCAACTGACCGATGTCCGTATCGAGGTACAAATTCTTAAATTGGCCGCACGTCTGCTCCGTCAACTTAAGCCCCTTCCGGCCTGGTGTCATCCGGTGAACGGGGTGTAAATCCGAGATGGCTTTTTGCAGTGCAAGCAAAGTATCAGGCTTAAAATCGCAGCATATATCTATATCCTGAGTCACATAAGTACATCCGTGCACAACGCCTGCAAAACCGCCTATTATCACAAAATCCACCCCGGCGTTAACAAGCCGTTCAAGCAGGTTGATAAAATCACTGCTCACAGTTTTCTCGCTCCCTTAAGTTTCTCTGCCGTATTAAGTGCAATTTGATGTCTTGTAATACGCTCACTGTAGCTTCTGCGAACATTATCAACCAGCATTGAAACATCTATCCCATAGTCAACTGCCGCCTGGATTTCTGCCGCTTGAGGATATTTGCTCTTCGCTATTCTGCTCTTTGATTTTGCTGTCATACCCTCAATTATAAGCCCCCGCTTCTACAGCTTCAACATTTAAGCACATACTTTCCACTGCTTTTTTGAATTTTACTCTTTGCCATAACGAACTCAGCCCGTCCTGCCTGTCCCGAGTTTGTCGAGAGGAGCACTGTCGAAGGATCGAGAAACAATTAAGAGCTTCATTCCTGCGAAATCTGTCCTGAGCAAGGTCGAACGAGCAGGAATCCACATGAGTTGCGAGTTAAGACCGACTGGTAACGCTTACGCTACCGCCGACGTTTCCTCTTCATGCTCGCCGAATTTGACGCTTATCTTCTTGCTCACTCCCCGTATCTGCATCGTTATCCCGAACAGCACATTCGCAATGCTCATCGTGCGCTTGGCGTGTGTGATTACTATGAACTGCGATTCCTTTTGAAACTCCCGCAGCAGCATATTGAAACGCTCGTTGTTTGCCTCGTCCAGGGCAGCATCAACCTCATCGAGGAAACAGAACGGCGACGGCTTCGTCTTGAAAACCGAAAACAGCAGTGCAAGCGCCGTCATTGATTTTTCACCGCCGCTAAGCAGCGATATACTCCTGGTCTCCTTGCCGGGCGGGCGGGCTATAACCTCTATCCCCGCTTCGAGAATATCTTCGGCGTCCTCAAGCATTATGTCCGCCTTGCCCCCGCCGAACAGCTTGCGGAAAATCTCCTGAAAATGTCCCCGTATCTCCTCAAAGGTCTGCTGAAATTTCTCTCTGCTCTTCTTATTAAGCCGGTTTATCAATTGCTGCAGTTGCCCCCTGCTGCTGTTGAGGTCCTGAACCTGTTCGCTCAAAAAGTCATGCCGTTTTTCGAGTGTCTCCTGCTCATCTATCGCGTCGATATTAACGTTCCCGAGTCTCTCAATCTTGCCTCGAAGCACGGTTATCTCTTCTTTGACCTTGTCCCAGTCAACATCTTCCTGGGTGTAATCTTCATAAGCCTCGGCCAAATCAATCTGCAACTGTTCCTGCACCCTCTCGATCAAATCCTGCTGCCGAACCTCCAACTGACTCAATTCTATTTTAAGCTCGTTAATTTTGCGATCAGTCTCTTCTTTCTCGGCACGCCTCAGACGGACAAGCTCCTCCGCCTGTTTTCGTTCTTCAAGCAGCCTCTCAGCCTCTTTATGCAGCAATCTACTGCTCTCCTGGCTCTTTTCTTTTTCGACAAACAGTTCTGACACCCCCGCTTCGCAGCTAAGAATGTCCCGCTGGGCCTGGGCCAATTGCTCGCTGCAGTTTTTTATCTCATCCTGCGCCGTCTCCGCCGACGCACGGTTCTCCTGCATCTGGCTTTGCAGGCTCGCGGTTATCTGCTTCAATGCCTTACTCTGCTCGGAAACCTGCCCCAAAGCCACCTTCAAATCGGTAAGCTTGTTTACCAATATCTGCTGCTGTTCTTTTTGCTCGGCATATTTCGCCTCAAGCTCTTCTATGTGCGCCGTCCTCTGACTGTTTACCTCTTCCAGCTCCTCTAATTTCTGCTTCGAGTCGTACTCTTTCTGAACCGACTGCGCTATCTGTTCGGCCAGCATATCAATCTCATTGGCCAGCAAAGGCTCTTCCTGTCTGAGCCGTTGTATATTCTGCTCTATCAGGCTGAGCTTCGAGCCTACCTGCATCTTTTCGGTGTTCGCCTCATACACGGCCGTCCGCAGATCTTTACACAGGTCATCCAGATGTGCTTTCTTCTGATTGTTTTTCGCAATCTGGCTTTCAACCGCTTCGATTTCTGAAGCGATATTGGCGATGGTATCCTGAAGCTGACGAAGACGGCTTTTGCGCGATATTAAACCGCTCGCTTTGCCCAAAGGCCCCAGCTTTATCATCCCATCGCCGCTTAAGAATTCACCCTTCAAAGTAACAAAATTAAATTCATCCGGCACACTCCTGGCCAGCTCTACCGCCTCTCGCAGAGACTCGACAACCAAGGTCCTGCCGAGCAGCTTCCAGGCCAGCGCCGCGTATTTACTGTCGAACTTTACGAATTCAACAAGCCTGCCTTTAACACATTCGAATCCGGACCAGTCATTTGTATCTACAAACGGCTCTACCTTATCAAGACTTATGAAATTTACCCTGCCGTCAAGTTCTCGAATCATCTCAATATCAGCCAGCATCCTGCCTGTACTGTTGATTACAAGCGCATCGGTCTGCCCCTCGAGGGCCGCTTCGACCGCATTCGCATATTCGACGCCGGTTTCTATCGTTTCCGCCAATATCCCTTCGACGTAATCGAATTTGTTTTCAAACACCCTCTCCTGCAATATGCTCTTAACACCCGCCTTAAGCCCCTCACGCCTTTTCTCCATATCTGTCAATATCGTCAGCTCGCTGTTCAGTGCGCTCCGCACCTCTTTACTGTGGGCTAACCGTTTATTGTCCACTGCCAATGCTTCGTTGAGTTCTTCGCTTTTTGTGCGTTTGGTTTCCAGACTCTCCTTCAGTTCACCTAAGACCTTTTCAATATCATCATGGCGGGCGTTGTGCTGTGCCTTTTCAGTCAACAGCCCCTCTAATTCAGCACGAGCGGTTTCCGCCCGCCCCGAAAGACGGTCTTTCTGGCTCGATAAATTGTTGCGATAAACTGAAATGCTCTGGACCTCGTTATGGAGCTGTGCCGTTCTCCTGACTATGTCGATAATTCCAGATTTCTCATCTTCAAGATGAGCCTCTAATGACGTACACTCGGTATTCACTTCCTGGATGTCTTTTTGGATTTGCTCAACCGCCCCGCTTTTCTCTTCCAGAATCTTTTCGCAGTTCGCCAGCTCACTACTGTATTGTGACGAATTTTGCTCGAATAGATTCTTCTGCCCCCGAAGTTTTTCAATCTTCTCTCTCGCGGATTGTTCTCGTTCCTGCAGCTCGGAAATTCTCGCTCGCAAAAAATCAATTCTTTGAAAACGCTGCTCGATTTTGCTGCGAACAGAAACAAGGGAATTGTCCGTCTGGCTCAACTTATGCTCTGTCTCTATTATTTCTTCACCCAAATTGCTTACCAGGCTGTCCTGCTTGGCCACTTCCGCCGCCAGGGCACCGAACTGTTCACTAATCTCGTCAAGAACAGCCCCTTTGTCTTTCATCTGATCACGGTTCTTCCCGTATTCGACAAGAGAATAGCTGACCTGAAGCTCTTTGAGCTTTTGAGTATATTGAAGATAATTCCTTGCTTTACCAGCTTGCAGCTTTACACTGCGAAGCCTCTTGGCAATCTCGCCTATAATATCTGCAAGTCGAAGCAGATTCTGTTCAGTCCGTTCCAGTTTACGAAGGGCTTCTTTCTTATGTGCCTTATACTTGCTTATCCCGGCTGCTTCTTCGAATATAAACCTTCGGTCCGTCTTCGATGCGCTCACTAAATACTCTATCTGGCCCTGCTCGAGAATCGAATAGGCCCTCGTCCCTATACCGGTATCCATAAACAACTCTCGAATATCCTTCAGCCGGCAGATTTTGTTGTTTATTCGATACTCACTGTCACCACTCTTATATATTTTTCGTGTTACCTGGACCTCTTCCGCATCGATAGGAAGCTTACGCGTCCCGCTGCCTTCGGGGTTGGATATAAACAGACTCACTTCCGCCGCACCCAGGGGCTTTCTGCTGCTGCTTCCGCCGAATATCACATCAGCCATGTGCCCGCTTCGCAGACTCTTGACACTTTGCTCTCCAAGGACCCATTTTACCGCATCGACAACGTTGCTTTTGCCGCACCCGTTGGGACCGACAATAGCAGTTATCGGACAATCGAAAACAAAATCCGTTTTGTCCGCAAAACTCTTAAATCCGTTAAGAATAATTTTTTCAAGTCTCATCTGTTATCCTGTTGTTAACGTCCGGTAACTATTAATAAAATATAAACATACAGCTTTTAGTCAAATACGCAATATTGTTATCGGCCGAAGGGCTGTCTTCTCTTGATAATTAGCCGATTTCAGGTAAGTTTCCGGCCCAAAACTCCGCTTTTACTGCACCCTTGTCACACATCACCTTCAAAAGTGCTATAACATCCGCGTATGGAACACCTAAGCCACCACGACCCGGCTCACCTTCTGCTTTGGGCTTTTCGCAGAGGGTTCGGATAATGTCACTAAGTACAAATGAGCTTCTCAATTGAGCCACCACACCCGGACGGTAGGGATGTTTGCGGATTATCGAGACATAGCTCTGACCGGACGGGGCGTTAATTGTTATATTACCGTCCTCTGAACGCACAAAAATCCCGCTACTGCATTGTATCGGGGCGCCGAATAAAGCGATTCGAGGCTGACCGCTGCGAGAGACAAAAACTGCTTTCTGTTCGGTTTGCGCTATTTGTTCCAAATAAAAATTACTTCCGACAAGCTCTTGTGTCACTGAAATATCGCCTAATTTCCGCAACTGCTCGTAAGCGGCCAGCCTCACGCGAAAATCAGCGTCACGCAGCAGCCTCTGCGATATTCGAGCCGCATCGTTACGTCTGGCCCCGACGGTTATTGATTCAAGGGCAACAATTCGATAAGCTGATTTTACGTCCATAGCTATTTGCCTGAGAGTCATCAGGCCCGCATCGCTGCCCAGATTAAGCATACATCTGGCGGCTCGCAGACGTACCTGCTCATTCGATACTGTCAGCAAAGTATTCAGTCCGACGAGACTTCGATTG
The DNA here is from genome assembly GCA_019456195.1 of Planctomycetota bacterium. GTDB lineage: Bacteria > Planctomycetota > Phycisphaerae > Sedimentisphaerales > Anaerobacaceae > NIOZ-UU13. The sequence goes on from VRUK01000007.1 coordinate 56,761, forward strand.
CCTATGGCCTCAAGAGCTATTTCACTCGCATCCGCGTCCTGCAAAGCGGTAAGTTTTCTGATAAATATATTTATTCTCTCGTTGATAATTTCCATGTTGTGTGCAAGATATGTCATCTCGATTATCGAAACGAATCTTTTCTTTCGCTCTTTATGTTTAGCCGGCACTTTCACTTCAAGCCTGCCGGGCAAAATCACCTTCGCTGTTACGTCACCGAAAAGTTCGTTCACGCGGTTTCGAATATTGTTCGTCGTCCTTAAATCGGGATCGTGAAGCTCCAGAGTTATCTTGTACTCATCAAGAACCTTTCCTCCGGCTAATACATATCCACCCCTTTTATTGATTTTAGATGTCACGAATTTATCCAAATAAACCGTCCCTTTTGCCTCGGCCACAATTTTCGTAGCGATACCGAAAGTCCCCACAGGCTTCAGCTCCGTGCCCAGCAGCCACCCCCCTTCCAGGGAAGTAGTCTGTGTTCCATCTAATGCTGATACTCTCACATCGAAATTCTCATTCTTGGAAGCTATCGTCGGCATTATTCCCTCTACCAGTACCACCGCTGTATCGGAGCCGCCAATAAATTTCGAAACGTCTATTCTCCGTCCGGGAAATAGCGTCTGTAGATGTTGTCCAAGATACGTCCTTATACCTGGAGGGCACTCGCCCGAACCCGTACCCTTCAATGCCACAACCAAACCGTATCCTTCGAGTTTCACCGATTCCGGCCAGGACATCTTCACCAATGACCCTATCGTGGTACCTAAATCTATCGCAGGCCTAAGGTCTTTTGCCCCCCTGCCGCCCCCCTCACCACAGCCGCCTATAAAGCAGCCGACAAGCACTGCTGTTATCACAAAAACCTTTTTTCGAATGACAATTTTCATCCGGCCAGACACCTCAAAAAAGATTAATTTACCGCTGAGAAACAACTCTAACATACTACGCCGTCAAATCAATTCCGTCAAGTCTAATCTAATCTCACAACAGAATCACACCCCTTAAACCTTGGCTAATAACGCATCAAACCGTTCATTTGCCGCTGCAATGTATTGTTCATCAGATATAAGAGGCATTTCCAGTTTCAGCCTGGTTTCTTCCGAAAGTCGCTGCTTTTCTACGATTTCCATCCCCGCCGTTTGAAGAAGCTTTTTGTATTCACGAATGATAGGTCTAAAAATTACCGGAGCGTCCTTCAATATACCGCCACCGCTTCTGTATATTTCACCGATGACCTTCGAACGCATATTTCTCGCTACCCTTTTAAACAACAGTTCGAGTACCTGGAAATGGCTATGCTCCGGAAAGCCGCAGTTCGATATAATAACTAATTTCGCTTGCTTTTCAGACCTGCTTATATGCACGCATTCTCCGCCTTCGTCTTTGTCGAAATGCGGATCAATACCCGCAATAAGCCTGTCCATAAAATTTTTCATAATTCCAGTGACATTATCAACGTAAACCGGCGTCGCAAAAACTACAATATCCGATTCGCCGAACGTCTTAATCAATTCCGCCATATCATCTTTAATAACGCATTTGCCCGGCGTCTTTATCCAGCACGTAAAACAACCCCGGCAGGGACGTATCTTCTTCTTCACAAGAAATACGTTCTCAACCTCAGCCCCGGCCTGCCCGGCCCCCTTCGAAAACTCTTTGACCATCACGTGGGTGTTCCCCTTCTTCCCACGGGGCGAGCCGTTGAATATAGTAACCTTCATAACAATCCCCCTTTTCTCGAATACGATTCTCTGCTCATTACTTCATTCCCCGACAATCTGACACACTACCGTTCTCGTCCGCGGCCTCGTATCAAAATCCACCAAAATAATCTGCTGCCACGTCCCCAACGTCATTTTGCCGTCAACAACAGGCACACTCATAGAAGGCCCCAGCAGCGTGGCCCGAACATGCGAATGCCCGTTATCATCATGCCACGTCTCTTCGTGCTCATACCGGCCGCGCTCAGGCGCGATTTCCTCGAAACACGCCTCGATATCGTAATTAACCAATCCGGGTTCATATTCCGTCGTCGTTATCCCCGCAGTCGAGCCAACGTTGAAAACCGTAACAGTACCCTCCCTAACGCCTGATTGGCTCACAACATCGCTGACCTGCTCGGTAATATTAACGACATCGCAATTACCCTTCGTTTTAATGTTGAGATTTTCCGTCTTAACCATTCGCTACAATCCTTATCATCGGCAATATTATCCCCCAACAACAGCAGCAAACTTAACGAATCCGCCCTATTTTTGCAACCCCAGCTTCTGCCATTTTTGCTATTTGCGAACAGTAGGCTTGATTTTGAGTATAAATAATGAAAGAATAAATGTTTTAGGAATATATCAATGAAAATGCAAATGGAATTTACCCGAAGAAACTGGTTGTTATACTTGGCTCTTGTATGCCTCGTCACATCCGGTGGATTAACCGCCCATGCACAGACAACCAGACCATTGAGCAACCTGACTATCGATGATTTCGGCAGGTCAAGAGGCCATACAAACAGCCTCAACTGGACCTCGATAGCCGACCAGGCGAAAGATAATAGCACAGCCGGCTCCAACAATTTCGTGCAAGAAAGCGGAAGGTCCTGCCTGAATATCAAGGAGCTTGTCCCACGGAATAAAAGCCTCACTCTTCTTGGCACTAAACTCGTGCTGGATAATAACAGCAACATAAATACCGCCGGGTATGATGGCATTTACCTGCGGGCAAAAGGCACCATCGGGCCGGCATCTGTCGGGATATGGATAGAGAGCGAACAAAACGGACGCCGGCTTTATCAGGCGCCAATTGAGCTGAAAAACCGCTGGCAGGAATTCCGGCTGCCGCTGCGTGTTTTTCGCTCGATGCCGCTCGGTATGCCAGCCAATGATCGGGAAACCTTCAGAATCGCCACCTTCCCCAACATCCAGCAAAGAACCGTAGAGATTTTCCTCGACGAGATTGGATTTTATAAGGAACGGAAAATGTACAACAAACTAACTCGCCAGCAGCAGCAGATTATAATTCGCAAGGGTACCGAACGCCCTTTCAGCGGTAAATATAACGACCATTACGAAAACGGAACCTATACCTGCGCCCGATGCTCGGCAAAGCTTTATGAATCCACCTCGAAGTTCAAATCCAACTGCGGCTGGCCCAGCTTCGATGATGAAATCGAAGGGGCCGTTAAGCGGCAGCGCGATGCCGATGGTGTACGCATAGAAATTCTCTGCAATAATTGCGGCGGCCACCTCGGCCATGTCTTTCTCGGCGAGCAATCGACACCGAAGAATACGCGCCATTGCGTGAATTCGCTCTCGATGAACTTTAGACCGGCAACCGAACAGCAGGAGCAGGCCGGGGCCGGTAAAGCAATATTCGCGTCCGGCTGTTTCTGGGGAACAGAGTATTATTTCAATAAAGCACCTGGCGTAATTTCCACCACTGTCGGATACACGGGCGGCCATGTGGATAATCCCACCTACAAGCAGGTCTGTACCGACAGGACAGGTCACGCTGAGGCCGTCGAGGTTACCTACGATCCGGTAGTAATCAGTTATGAGCAGCTTGCGAAGCTGTTCTTTGAGACCCACGATTTTACTCAGCTTAATCGTCAGGGGCCGGATATCGGTACGCAATATCGCACCGAAATTTTCTATCTGGACGAGGAGCAGAAAGAAATAGCTACTCAACTTATCCAGACGCTTAAGACAAAACGCCACAGCGTTAAAACTAAGGTTACGCAGGCTGATAAATTCTGGCCGGGTGAAGAATATCATCAGGATTATTACGATAAAACCAAAAAACTGCCCTACTGCCACGTTTACCGGAAAATCTTCTGACACCTTGTAGGGCAGTAAATAGGTCCCCTGTTGCGAGCCAAGTAAGCAGCTCTCGGGGATAAAGTTTGATAAATTTGGGTTTGAATTGGGTTTGTTTTGGGTTAAATTGGCTTTGTTTTTGGCTTTATTGGGTTTGAATTGGGTTTGAATTGGGTTTGTTTTTTCGTAAAATCGGCGTTTTCGGGCGAAAATCGCATAAAATTGGCTTTGTTTTGCATAAAAAGGGGTGATTTGTCGAACATTCTCTACAGTTGTAGATCGCAAATTAGTGTAGAGTGAGTTAATATGCCTAAAGTGAGCTAAAGTTGGATTCTCGATGCTCATGATTTAGATTACAGATTCCATATCTCAGATTTCATATTGTCTCTGTGAGGGCAGAAAAACACTGCCTCTATAATTAGACGAGTGTGCACGTTTGAGTCGAAAATTTGGTCATTTTTTGAGGCCCGTGGCTCGTAACTCTTTTATTTGAAAGGAGATAAAAATTTTTGAAATATTTTATTTTTGTTTTTTGCAGTGAGCGTTTTTGACTGAAAATGACTCAAGACTCAAGACAGAGGGGCATAGTTGCATTAAGATGCAAAATATTTGAAGCTGACAAAATTCCTTATTTGTGTTAGAAATCGGTGATTTTTGTTGGTTTTTAGCGTTTTTTGTCGAAAATTGGTTGATTTTTTAGGTGTGGATGATTAAATGAGTAAATGGATTGATGCGAGATGTGAATTATTATATTTTCAAACATAAGTCAAAAAATAACGGCCAAAGATTTGGTAGTTTTTGGCGCCTCACCTTCTAAAAGAACCAGTAGATACCCATTTACAATTCCCATTATTTCTTATTAGGCTAAGGTAGTATAATGCGGCTACCTTGTGTTCCCTTTAACCAACTATCAATAGTATCTTGTGCTTTTCCGGCATTTATAACATCAAACCCAAAAATTTGTATTATTCCATTTCGCAACGATTCTATTGCAAAGTATCCTTTTGGTCGCTGGGCTAATCTTTCTAAAATCCTAATTGTGATATGCTGTGAAATGTCATCAATATTGATATCTTGCCATGCTTTTTTTATAACACCAGCAGCAAAATAGAATTGCCCTTGAGTTTTTACATTCGGATTGCTAAACCAATTAAACACCTGAAAAGCAGGTGCCTGATCGATATTATTGTTACTTTTTTCAATTGACAGCATGAATGTTTCAACAGTGGGTTTTGTATAATAATACCCCATTTGCATAAGCAACACAGTGATATTCTGAATTATGTTGTTCTCTATCAACTCTTTTTCCAACAAATGATTAAAGAAAAATTGAGTCCATATTCTATAGCACCCAAACTCATTCTGTGCCAAAGCTGCTGTGAATAAGTCATCAGTCCATAAGATTCTATTAGCTTGTACCGCAAGTAATATCGATTCCAGACAATCTCTTCCAAGTATGTTGATTAATACATCTCGTCTTTCTTTTTCTAATTCTGCCACAACTAAACCATCAATAATTGTAAAATTCTTTTCTATAAAGTTTATTAATGTTCTTATCTTCTCCCTCGCGTGAACTACATCATCTGGGGTTATAGGATGGAAACCATCAACAGAATACGAACCAGCCATACTCTCAGGATCTCCATGCAGACTTTCAACTTGCCTGAAAGCATTTAAAGTTCCTTGTGACACAATGAATAAATAAGGTAGTTTTATTAAATGTTCGTAACTTGAAGTGAACATCAATGTGACAATTGCGGTGGCATCAAGAACAATTTCTTTAGCATTCGACATCCATTTCTCTGCTTCAATTTCCTCTTGATCGTTTCCAATACAACACTTAAGCTTAAGACTTGGACTTGTAGCAATATAATTCATTGTTTCAACTATGGATCGATCTTTTTTTAAAGCCATAGAATAAATAGAAAACAGTTGCGTTGAATATATTTCTTCAAGCCGTTTGACATATTCAGCATCTTGTTGAGCTAATTTCTCAAATGGTGTGATGTCAAATTTCCCCGCCTTATCAATTGCGATATATTTTCTTATAGCTCTATTAGAAGGAAATCTTGATTCAAAGTTCTCAAAACATTCACTATAACGATAAATATATTTACTGTGAATCGCTTGAATTGTAGCAGTTCGATCTTGAATGCCATCTTTTCTTAGACAGAAACTGTCGCCGCATCTTTTGCCTAACATGGCTTGTGAAATAGGATGCTCTAAAGAATACTCGTTACGGGAATGAGAGGGAGGGCTAATTGTTGAATCCTCAATTATATGCCAATGACAAACATCAGTATCATCCTCTTTAAAGCGAACAGCTATACCAGGCACTACCAATTCTGGTTGTGTAATGGATATCTTGGGACCAATTGGGGACAATAACTCAATCATAGTAATATGAGCATCGCTGTCATCCCAATTTAACCGAAGCAGATTATAAGCATACTCTAAAGCTTCACTATGATTCCCACCATAGCGGAGGACATTGACAACTATTCTTCCGGTATGGACGTCTACCTCTTCTACCTTAGAAAGTTTAGAAGGATCTTTTTCTATTAAATCATATTGATTTATACGAATACCTACCAAAGATAATCTTGCTCTGACATAAGGAGTGTACGATTCTTCTTTTGGGTTCTTAAGATACTCTTGTAATAGTGTGATAGCCCCTTCTGCATCGTTGAATAATTCATGATAATGAAGTTGCAGTTCAAAAATACGCCTATCCCATATTCCATTACTGCGTAGTTCTTTAGAAATTTCAATAACAAATTTAGCATCCTCACATCTTTCGGCGCATTCCAGAAGACGGTAAGTGTCTTGTCCGATGTATTGCGGAGAAACTATAGATTTCCAAATATGAAGTGCTTCTTTATGAAGTCCGAGATTTTGCATGAGTATTGCAAGCCGACGCTTGTCATGAACGCTGCTATCATCATCTAAAGCCTCAAGACATTGCTTTGCCTGTTTAATAGAGGACGGGACATCTTTGCAGAACCATAGTACTTCTGCCCAAAGAATTTTTTTTGAAGCTTCGTCGATAATATTTGATATAATGCCGTCAAAATCTTGTTTGATCTGATCAAAACTTTCAGTTTCTGACCGAATATGAAAATACAAGGCTAAATAATCCGCTCTAAAATCATTGGGCATTTTAGTCAAATCTTTAATTTTGTTTTCAAGAATCTCTACTGCATCATTAAAGTCTGTACCAGAATTCCTTTGTTTTAACATTTGAGCAAGCAGAAATTCGACATCACATCTTTCACTGGAATTGATTATCTCCTTGAGGTGACTAATAGCCTTATCCAGATTTTCTTGTGCTAATTCAACAGAATGCCAATAAACTATTTCAGGATCATCCTTAGCTATGTTATACGCCTGCTCAAGATCATCCTTGGCTTCTTTGTTTCTCGACAAAGCCTTATACGCAGTGGCGCGTCTTATTAGCCCATGAGCTGCAGAGTAGGTTTTTGATTCCTTCTGAAACTTCTCTATTGATTCAGTAAATAAATCCACGGTTTTTTCAAGTAATGATATTTCTTCTTGAGTGGGCTTCCTTTGATAAAGAAATATATTATTTACATTAGCGCGAGCAAGCAGTATACAAGCTAATTTTTCTGTTACCCTGGGATTACCAGGTACTTCCTTTGATGCCTGTTGAATATATTCTTCGGCCACGTCGAAATTCTTTTCATTAACTGCCTTGATCGCTAGTGCCATCGCAACTTCCGCATCCTTATGAAGATGCTGAGGGACCTTTTGAAGTATTTCATCAAGAGTTAAATTATCTGCTGTCCGAATCCATACTGACCAAGCTATATTATTCTGAGAAAAGTCTTTTAATACAGCTTCTGCAAATTTGTGAGCTTTGGATAGATTACCTAGGCACAAATACCCAAGAGATTCAAATGCTCTTGCCTTTTCCCACTCTGGATCATGGTCTTTTGCTTCCAAAAAGTATTTGCCAGCTTGTTCAGATTTATCTTGTCTATCATAACTACATCCAATTAGACGTTTACAATTCGATTTTTGCCGAGGAGTCATCTTGTCATTGTAGAGTTTCCATAAGTTTTCTAACAGTACTTGTGCAGGTCTCGACTCTCCTGTATTGATTAAATTCGCCGCTGTGTCAAAGTAACCCTGAATATCTGTACTGCCTTTGACTACTAAATCCCCCATAATCTGTGTGATATTTTGCCCTTTAGCAACTTGGGTCTTCCTATTCCCATTTCTGATTTTGTGCAAAAGTCTCGATATCATTTTCAGGCATTTTTCAAACATTCATATCCCCACCAGCTTGACTTATATTTTCACCTTTTGCTTTTTGTGAGATTCTATTGTGTGAATTTGTCACATGGTTGGAATGGTCATCAATCTTAATATTTGCCTCCAATTTGCTCACTTTCTTTATGGCGATCACAGAAATGATTAAAGAAAGAATCGAAGCGATTCCGGCTATCTTATTAAACGCATCCATATTTTGTCCTTTCACAAATCTAAAACTATGGATAATTAGATATATCCCCTTATCTCTGTCAAATTTCCATATCTCTTACTTCGCTGCTCTCTTCAAGATGTCCGCATGACGCCTTTAGGGGTAGAAATTAACAGAAAGAAAGTAAAAAGGCAAAAGAATTTTTAGTGGATTAGAGAATTAGTTAATTAGAGATTGGTTAATTAAAGATTAGAGATTAGAAAGATTTCAGATTGCAGGGCTTGTCTTTTTTTAACGTGTACACATGTAATTTTGCGGGCCAGATTTCTCCACTCACTTCGTTCGGTCGAAATGACAATGGGAGGGCTAATAAAAAAGCCCTGTCCGAAGACAGGGCTTTTAATATCAAGAACAGTTAAGCCGGCAGTGAAAGGCCTGACTAATCAGCACCCGGAAAAAAATGGGCACCGTTCTAGTATATCCCTAGAAAGGAGGTGATCCAGCCGCAGGTTCCCCTACGGCTACCTTGTTACGACTTAGTGCCAGTCATCGGGCTTACCGTCGGCAGCCGCTTCCCTTGCGGGTTAGCAAACCGACTTCGGGTACTCCCAACTCCCATCACTTGACGGGCGGTGTGTACAAGGCTCAGGAACATATTCACCGCGTCGTAGCTGATACGCGAAAAGAGTTTATCTCGGCAGCCAGGGAATAATCACATCATAGTTCGGCTGAGCATTGCGGTGCCATTTCAAGGTCCACAAGTCGTACAATCCGACCTTCCGCATCGAACTGTCCATAAAGCACATGTTGATGGCCCGACTATGGCGGTCTATTGCGAAGCGGCACATACTGCTGCTCCAGGCTGCCGTGGGATTGATCTCCCACCAATCGCGCATGATAGGGGGTTTACTCTCACTCTCAAACGAGGGGTGGGCAGGATCCGGATGATTCGCTGGTTGACCTCCGTACCAGGTACAATCGCCCAGTATGGGGATGCCGCTGGTGTTCTTACTGAGGTCGGTTTTCCAATGCAGCTCCGGTGCATTCAGCCACCCGTCATCGCCCGGTTCCAGAGTGTTGATCCAGTGATTGACGCCGTAGCTGCCATAATCGCCTTCAAAGAAGTATTTTGTAGGGATCCCAGGTCCCCAGACTCGCTTGGCGCTGCCATAGCGCCTCCAGTTGGGATTTCCGGTTGCCGGGTCCTCCAGAAAACAGGGCTGGGTCGCTGACGGACAGGTACGAAATTTTTCCATGTTACCGTATAACAGCTCTAAAGCCCGCATCCAGGTGCCAGCGGGATCCTGCCTTTTACAGTACTCGATCCAGTACTCGTTGTTGTTATCCATCGTGTACATGGCGACGATTGTTGCCCACTGCTTGAGATTGGTCTGGCAGGCCGCACCCCGGGCCTGGGCGCGAGCCTTAGACAAAGCCGGGATTAACAAGGCCAATAACAGGGCAATGACAGAGATCACAACCAGCAATTCGATCAGGGTAAAAGCATCTCGCTTTTTCATGGTCACCTCTTTTGTTGTGGTCGCAGCATGATTTTCCAGCAGAGCGTCAAAAAACAGCACATTTGACAGAAAGTTCAGTCTAAGCCAAGTCCCAACAAATCATACAGCGTTCAGGCAAAAAAGCAAAAGAATATTGGGGGCGTTGGGGCTATCTCTGGTTTCCCAGAAGCCGGCTTGCTGTCAATGTCGTTCACTGCCACTAAGGTGCCAGGCCGTTCAAGGTGCAATATTTCGCACCGTCTGTCTATTACCTTATTTCTCTCTCAATTGGTTTGATTCATCGTGCCCCACCCGCCAATTTAACTTGTGATAGAATCCTGCCCTCGCGTGTGCGCGCGTGCGAGAGCTGCTTGAATGTTACCCAAATACAGGGTCTTACTGGCTGCCACCCGAATAGCGGCTCCGCTGCTTTTAGAGCCAGCTACCACATAGGCGGCTGCATCTGAGAGGTCGGTGCCCCCCCCCCCCGCTCGATCAGGTCGAGGAACATCGGATACTTAATTCGATATTAATGAAAAAATAGTCGTTTTTCGGGAAGAATTCGATGTTTGGTGCTTCCTCAATCATAACATTTGACATTTGTGGAGACAAAATGGAATCACGAATTTATTCCGGTTAGGTTAATGTACTGCCGGATATAGTAACATTTTTGCCGGTTTCTCCAGGCTCGAAGATATGAATCTTTTCCTGGTCAATATACATTTTCACTGCATCGTTGGCCTTGAGTTTAGTGTAAGGACCAACACATACAACAAATTTCTTTCCATTATGATTAGTCAGGTGAACATCTGTTCTGATTCCTACAGGCTCCACCACATTAACAGTTGCCGATATAATATTATTAATCCGGCCGGGAAACTGATGCAGTGATAAATGTTCCGGTCTCACTCCCAGAACAATCTCCTTATTATGATAATCGCTTAGCACAGTTCTTAAGCGTTGTGGTAATATAATAGTATCTTTGTCAATTACAAAAGAAGCGGTATCGTTTTTAAGCTTTATGAAGCCCGTAAAGAAGTTCATAGCTGGTGTGCCAAGAAAACCCGCTACAAATGTATTGACCGGTCGCTCATATACTTCCATCGGGCCGGCCACCTGCTGAATTACACCGTTATGCATCACACAAATCCGTTCGCCCAGGGTCATAGCTTCCGCCTGGTCATGAGTAACATAAACAGAAGTACTCTGCAACCTGTGTTGCATTGCTTTCAGTTCCGCCCGCGTAGTTACCCGCAGTTTGGCGTCAAGGTTACTCAAAGGTTCATCGAACAGGAAAACCTTAGGATTGCGAACGATGGCTCTGCCGAGAGCAACCCGTTGCCGCTGACCACCGGACAGAGCCCTGGGTTTTCGATTCAATAAACGCTCTATGCCGAGCAACCCTGATACCTCTTTAACACGTTTGCTTATTTGTCCGGCAGGTAAGTTTCGCATTTTAAGTGCGAATGCCATATTCTGATAGACAGTCATATGCGGATACAAAGCGTAATTCTGGAACACCATTGCGACATCACGCTCTTTCGGAGGAACGTCATTGACCAGAATATCTCCGATATAAATATTGCCCGTAGTAGTTTTTTCCAACCCGGCTATCATTCGCAAAGTTGTGGTTTTTCCACACCCACTCGGGCCTACAATCACCATAAACTCACCATCGGCAATATCCAAATTGAAATTGGAGACGGCACTAACTTTTCCGTCATAAATCTTACCAACATTTTCCAGTAAAACCCGGGCCACGTTTTCACCTCAAAGAATAATCAGAAGATATTACGTCGGAATCGGCACTTTGCGCGCCAGGCAAAAAATGCGCCTAACGACATATACACCGCCATGCAAGTCAACATCCAACTCGTCGAGTCCACAACATCCTTACTACGACGGGAGCCAACCCAGTCATAACTCCCTGTTGTTACCGGATTCTTGACGGTGGCATCTATAATCACGACGGCGTGGACAAAGGGATTGGTATCCATATAGGCCTCGGCAAAATCCCCCTCGTGTGTGATAATCCCAATGAGGCCCAGCAGCAGTGGCACAATAGCCCAAATCGCCGCCGCTAAAGTAAAATTCATAATAACCGCGGTGGTAGTACGTTTAAAACAAGAACTGAAGTAAAGACCTGTACCGGAAAGAAATACCACAATCCAGGCCACCAGAATAGCTATTTGGATGTTAGCAACTATATGGATGTAATCCATCAGGCTGAAGAGATAAACGTGGCCAAGCAATAAAATCCAAATGGGCAGACAGCGGTACAGGATACCGACAAATTTGCCTAATAGTATCTGCCTGTCGTCTATGGTCGTAATCAGCAGTAACGGCCAGGAGCGGGATTCTTTCTCAGAAGTGATACTGGTAGCAGGATAAACAATGGTAAACAATATTCCCAGGGCCATAAAAACTACAGTATATAATATGTGAGTTCCTATGTCATTCAATATACCTTCTTCGAAGCAAAGCCAATAGGTTATAAACAGTAAGCTCAGACAAACAAAGATACCAATGAAAGCAGCGATTTTGCGCCGTCCTAACAGGGGCAATCTCAGTTCTTTCCAGATAACAGGAGGGCCTTTAACGCGTCTGGGCACAGCGGTAAAATCCTGCTGGTTGACCGAGTCCCGGACTGCTTTTTTACGAAAAAGGCTTTTGCGAGAGGATATATTTATCTGCCCCGTGGCCTGAAGCAGCGCCACCTTGCGAACCATAGTCACAGATACTACTAATATGAGAACCGAAGCGGTTAGTATTATACCACAGTGCAAAGGCCAAGAGTAGAAAGGCATCCCGCCCATTCGCGGAGACATCATCACCTGGGTATTGAAAGCCAGAATAGCATAGGAATTTGGTTGAAAAAGTACGGAAAATAGAGTCTTTTCGGATATTATATTCTGCAAGTTAGCACGCCAGAACAAAGCGACTAAAAGAGGTATCAAGCCGAAAATCATACCGAGCGTCAGGATGGTCATAATAATTACAATATAGGCCCTTCGGCTGAATATGGAAAAGAACAAGCTGAGTGAGCCGACAAAAATTACAGCCGAGAGCGTTATGCAAAGACTGGAGATGACATAATTCCAGGGCACTCCACCGAAAACGCGGACAATGGCCAGCAAGGGCAAACTTATCGCCAAAAGTAAAATTAACTGCAGCAGCTTGCTGAATAACTTTCCCATAACTATTTGAAAGCTGTTGACAGGCGTGGTCATCAGCAGGCCGAGGGTGCGATTGTAAATCTCGTCGCTGATGGAGGTGCTGAGCATAACCACAGCGACAAGCTGAGTAGCAAGAAACTGAAACCAGATGATGAACACAATTATGGTTTGTCCTGCTCTGGCCATTCGCGAGATTCGATATACGGAGGAACCGCTATGTTGTACCTCTTCAAGCCAGACCAGAACCAGAAAAATGGTCAGCAAAGCCAGATAAGCAAAGCGCAGAACGTAATTTCTTCGTCGTCGGCTGGATACGCGAAGCTCCTTATCAAAAATGGGCCCGGTCAGCCAAAAAAAACTAAAAAACCGTGTAACAACATTAAATAAACCGGTAGTCATAATCGCTTAAAGCATAGTCAGAAGATATTACGTCGGAATCGGCACTTGGCTCGCCAGGCAAAGAGAAAACCGGCAGAGATATATATCAGCGTGGTAATCAACAAAAGTCCTGTTGTCGAGTAAACTCCTTCGCTGTGAATACTCGGAGGCCAATTAAATTCGAGCTTGGATAGCTTCATCTTAGCATTACGCTGGCCACCAGCTCCACCCATAATCGTAGTAGCCTGGACTACGGGATTGGCGGACACATACGCTTCATATACTTGAACTTTATCGCGACTAATCGTCGCTGTCACCAGTCCGAGCAACGCCGGAACAATTATCCAGAGTACAACAGCTAAAGCGAAGTTGGCAACCACCGCCGAAGTGGTTCGTTTAAAAAGAACGCTGAAATAAATACCGACAGAGGTAAGGAAAACCACCATCCCGGCAATAAGCATGAACATGTGGAGTATGGCAATCGGGTGAATATATCTTACCGATACAAAAAGTAAAATGTGACCGGCCAATAGAAGCCAGATTGGAAGGCACCGGCGAAATACTCCAACGGCCTTTCCCCAAAGAATCTGCCAATCGTTCATAGATGTAGCCAGCAAAATAGGCCAGGCACGTGACTCTTTCTCTGAAGTGATGCTGGTGGCTGAAAGCACCATATTAAAAATCATACCTATGAGCATGAACATCAAGGTATAAGCAATATGAGTAAAATCTGCGTCAAGGCATTTTTCCCTGTGGCATGTAGCATAAGTTAACAACAAAGCAGAGCATCCTAACATAAACACACAATGCAAAGGCCAATAGAACGAAGGCATTCCGGCCAGCATAGTGGGTGACATCATCGCAGCGGTGTTGAAAGACATCGCACCGAAAGGATTAAAGTGTGCTAAAAGAACCATCAGTATAGGAGTAACATTACCCAGAGACCTCAGTACAGGACCAAAATTACGCGACAGCAGTGCGAATAGAGTACCAAATACCGTCGGAAAAAATGCAAAAAGAACCCCAAGAGTAAAAACGGTTTTGATGATGACAACATAGGCACGACGGTTGCCGATGGAAAAGTACAGACTAAGCGATCCTGCGAAGATAACGGCCGTAAGTGTTATACACAGACTGGAGAGAACGTAATCCCAGGGAACACCACCGAAGATACGTACAATAGCCAAAAGCGGCAGACTGATGGCTAAAAGCAGGATTAACTGTAAGAGTTTACTGAAGAGCTTTCCTATTACAATCTGGAAACTGGTAATAGGGGTAGTCATAAGCGCGCCGAGAGTACGATTGTAAATTTCATCGCTTATGGAAGTGCTGAGCATGATAATGGCTATTAACTGAGTGGCAATGAACTGAAACATAACTATAGTAGTTATGATGGTCTTGCCAGCCAGCCCCATTCTGGATTTTTGTTACGCTGCGGTTCCTTGAAATTTGACTACACTGAGCCAGACTATTACAACGAAGATGGTTAAAAAGAGCACATAGGCAAACCTCAGAACGTAATTTCTTCTCCGTCGGCTTGAAACCCGGAGTTCCTTATCGAAAATAGGCCCGGTCAACCAGATGGGATTGAACAATTTTGGAAAGAAGCTAAGTAATGTTGTGTTCATAAGTGCCTTTTTTGCCGTTTATTATCTGCGGTATCAATAGCCGCGTCTTTTTTTGTGTGCTTCAGTGAACAATCCCTTTGGTTAACTGCAGGAAGGCGTCGTCAAGTTTGAGCTTTTCGGGCTGGATAGAGATAATATCTAAATCCGCGTTAACAAGGGTCCGTGCAATAATGCCGTCTCCATTCTGTCCTTCATGGAATGTCACGGCAATGCAATCGCCGGAAATCCGGACCTGATTTATTTGGGGCAGAGCGGTGAGCAACTCAACAGCTTTGTCCTGACTATCGGCCACTTTCACATGAACCCTACTTTGAATTCCAAGCCGGGGAAGAATTTCTTCCAGCGTACCGCTGAAAACCATACGGCCATGTTCAATAATACCGACATGGTCGCAAATTTCCTCAAGTTCACTCAGAATATGGCTGGAAATCATAATAGTTTTCCCCATGCGCTTGAGCTCACGCAGCAACTCTCTTATTTCGATTCTGGCACGTGGGTCGAGCCCGCTTGCCGGCTCATCAAGAATAAGTACTTTGGGGTCGTGGATAAGAACGCGTGCCAGACCCAAACGCTGCTGCATACCGCGGGAAAGACTGTCAACAGCGGCACTTTGCTTGGATTGAAGGTCGGTCAGCTCAAGAACTCCCTCGACAATAGATTTACGTTTCCTGCGTTGGAAACCAAAGGCAGCAGCAAAAAACTCAAGGTACTCAAAAACTTTGAGATCGTCATAAACGCCCATAAAATCAGGCATATACCCAACCAGCCTGCGCACTATTTTACCATGCCTTCTGACGTCCAGACCATTGACGAAGGCCTGGCCTCGAGTAGGTTCCAGAAGCGTAACTAAAATACGCATAGTCGTGGTTTTTCCGGCACCATTGGGGCCGATGAAACCGAATATATCACCGTCCTTGACGGTTAAATTCAAATCGTCCACCGCAGTTAGATTACCGTATTTCTTAGTAAGATTTTTGGTTTCAATCATTTCCTGTTTCCTTTTACTGTTCCTGTGGGAAAACTACAAGCCGAGCCAACTGTATGTGGTCATAACTGCATGAACGGTCCTTTACTGCAAATGACACTGGAGCCTTATCGTACTGGACACAAACCATCGCCGCCCCGCGAGCAAGATAAGCGCCAATGGTCTGGGTGCGCTGTAAGCTTCCCTGAGCAAAAAATGCTTCCTCACTTTTGAAACTGACAGAACGACTACGCTGGGCAGAGCGATATTTCTGATACCGATCTATGTTATTGTTCCAAAGCTTCATGGTATGCAACTGACTGCGGAACTGTTTGCTGGCGTTGGCCGGAACCGAGCCAAAATTAATACCACGGTCATTACCAAAGAGAGCATAACCACTTAAAATCGGAGTATTTGAGTCATTAACAATACTTACGACGACCTCATTACCATTGCGTTCAACCTGAGCATTGAAAGGTAATTGCTCCAGAGGCGACTCATTAAGTAGGCACTGGATAGTCCATATATTGATGAGTAGAGAATATGGCAGGTTTCCACCGTCGTGCTGAAAACAATAAATTTTCCTGCCGCTGATTTCCCGGTTATAGGCCCCGATAGATTGCTGACTTGGAGCGATGCCAGACCACCATTGATTATCATTCAAGCCTTCGAACTCATAGTCATCGCTGCCAGATGCAAACAAACCGCAATAGTCAGTGGACCAGGCTTGATTGCTGCTCTCGATTCCGTCAAGGACGGAAACCACTCTTAACTGCATTTTACCTCCACGCAGAGCCTGAACTCCGTAATAGGCGCCAACGGTAAACAGCATAATCCAGAAAGAGCAAGTCAGCCAGGTCAGAGGAAGACAATCCTTGCTCTTCAGCATTTTATAGTCCACAGGTCCTAATAAAACAGCTAAAGTAATCAGTAAAAGTATCACCCACCAGATACTCAAAGGACGCATTTCGGAAATATTGTAAAGGTATTCCATAACCGCGTTGTTTGCAGTCTGCGCCCGCCCGACTTCGTATTGACGTTGTTGTCGTTGAAGGCGAGAGTTATCATCAATATTTTCGGAATTTTCGGTGAATCTGATACTACGTGACGAAGGCATTGTGTATGCATAACGTTCAAGCTCACTACGTGGCACTGGCATTGTAGAACGTCCGGAGCGGTTACGAACAGCAGGCCGTGGAATCGGCCTTTCGGGCCTAACGGGCGCAATGTGAGAATCTTCCAGAATTTCTCTAATACGACCCACCCAAAACATCGAGGAATTTACCCTTTGTTTATTAGTCATCGCAGAAGGATCAAAAGCTAACACGCCCACACGACCGAAGCCTTTATATCCAGTGCCGAATAGAGTTTCGTCGGTATTATAAGTTTCTGTTTCAAAAAAGCGTGCTTCAGATTTGGGCACCAGTGAGCAGCGACAGTATCGGCCCTGCCAAAGCAAGCAAAATCAACAACAACATCAGTAACTGCAACAACAGCAGGATGTTGTGCCTTATCCTTTGAAACGGAGCATTAACCTGCAAATCCTGCACAGCTCGTTTCCACAGCAGCGTGCTTGAGACTATCTGCTCGCGACGTTTAAGCTTGAGGAAATAAAGCAGCAACAGCAGCGGCACGGATACCGCAGCGGCATAAACAGCTATCATAGGTGTCAACCATTCCATAAATTAACACTCCCGGTAAAAACTAAACTGCTCCCATTAACGAAGCAGGCGAATTCGCCGCAGATAGTTCAGCACTAACGACTCTACCGAATCAGCCGAATTGGCAAGCACATAAACCGCTCCGCGCTGCGAACAGAAATCCTTCAATTCATTACAATAGGCGGTAAGGTTTCGCTTATAGTACTTCAACAGTGCGGAACTTACGGTAATCTCCGCGGCGTCGGCGTCTTCAATATCAAGCAGTTTCAAGTCGCCGGTAAACCTGGGCGAAAGCTCCTGGGCAGAGAGCACCTGGATAGCATACAGGTCGTATTGTCTGCCAATCAGTCGGCGCAGTCCGGAGTCATAGCCATCTTTAAACAAAAAGTCGCTTAGTACAATCATCACGCCGGAGCCGATGCGCCCGGCAACTAATTGTCGACACGCATTATCGAAATGCGACAGTCCTTCGCAATCGGTAGTCAACAGGTATTCCGCCATCTTGTGCAGGCAGTTGCGGCCACGCATATTGGCCAACTGACCCTTTATATCATCACCGAAAAAACTGATGGTTACTCGATTATTGTTGACCAGGCTCACATAACCAAGAGCAGCCGTGAGTTTTTTGATGAAAAGTTCTTTCGAAGGCTCTCCCAAAGTCATCAAGCCGCTGGCATCTGCCATTATATGGACTGTAAGGTCCTGTTCTTCGAGGAAAAGCTTGAGGAACAATCGTTCCAATCGGCCGTAAATATTCCAGTCCACAAAACGTAAATCGTCACCTTCGACGTAAGGACGATGCTCGGCAAATTCCACGCTCTGACCGCGGCGTTTGGAACGCCGCTCGCCCTGAAGCTTACCCTGGAGTATCTTGCGGCTCATAATATCGAGAGAATCCAGCCGATTCATAAAATTCGGGTCGAGCAAATCCGTCAGTCGCTTTCCTGAATTTGTCATTTTAATACGGTCCCTGCTTAAGGTACATCAAGTTTTTGCTCCATGGTTTTAGGAGTATTTTCCAGTATTTGTTCAAGCACATCATCGGTTTTGATTCCTTCGGCCTGACCTTCGAAGTTCAGTAGAATGCGATGACGCATAGCCGGCCGTACAGAGTCCTCAATGTCACTGAAACTAACGTGATAACGTTCGTCGAGCATTGCGCGAACCTTGCCTGCCAGAACCAGGGCCTGAACACCGCGAGGAGAGGAACCGAAACGAACAAAACGGCTGGTTATCTCCGGTGCAAATTCTCCATTAGGATGCGTAGCCAGTACAAGGCGAATGGCATAATCCTGCACGTGCTCAGCAATAACAACATGCCTGACCAAATCCTGAGCCTGGATTATCCCCTCGGCACCGGTCACATATCTCACCTGGGGCTCGTGACCTGTGGTTGTCCGGTCGAGAATAGTACGAAGTTCCTCCCGATTACTGTATGGCACAAGCAGTTTGAAGAAAAATCGGTCCAATTGGGCTTCGGGCAAAGGATAAGTGCCTTCCTGCTCGATAGGATTCTGCGTTTCAAGAACCATAAATGGCTCGGGTAATTTACGAATCTCTCCGCCGCTGGTAACCGAATGTTCCTGCATGGCCTCAAGCATAGCGGACTGAGTCTTGGGAGTAGCGCGGTTGATTTCGTCAGCTAAAATAATCTGCCCGAATATGGGGCCGGGCTGGTACTGAAACTGGCGTCTGCCTGTCGCTGCGTCTTCCATAACGATATTGGTACCAATGATATCCGCCGGCATCAAATCAGGGGTAAACTGGATGCGCCGAAACTCAAGCGAAAAAACACTGCTCAACGTGCGCACCAACAGTGTTTTGCCCAGACCCGGCACTCCCTCTAACAGAACATGCCCGCCACAAAACAGACAGATGAGCACGTTATCCACGATTGTCTCATGGCCGACAATAACTTTACCTATCTCACTGCGCAGCGACTCGAACATCTTACGGAAATCCTTACACTGTCCTTCGACATCTTTTTCTTTTGACATTTCAGTCATCTCCTAAGCATCTATTTGTCATTTTCCGTCTTATCATTCCGGCCATTGTCGGCGGCCTTGCGTTTAGCCTTAAGCAGCCGTTGGATATGTGAGGACCCCTCCTCAGCGGCAGCACCCCCATTCTCCCGGGCTTCGATCTTTTCCGGAACAGGTTTCTCAGGTCCGGTCTGTGACTGAACCTGTAAGCTCGGAAGCTCACCGTTAAATTTCTCATCGGCTTCATACCGTCGGGAAGCATTTGCATCGGCTGAACGAGCCAGGAGCTGGTCACGAAGTTTCTGCCTTCTCATTCGGAGGCGTTCGAGAGTCTGGCTGCCTTTTCCTTCGGCCCGGCCGAGGCGAACTAAAGCAGTAACCTTTCGCGCCATAGCCCGAACGTTCAGCGCAATCCTCCGGACGGCCACATCCAGCAGAAACAACGCCAGCCAAATAAACATTAACGGCCGGTTCAGTGGCATCTGTGTTTCAGGGAATTTCAACCCGGTATAATCAAAGAGATTAGCTTGATTAGGGTCAGAGCCTAAAATCCGCCCGCCACTAATCTCGCTGACCTCCACAAGCAATGGTTCATTATCAGAAAGGTCACGAAACTCAGGTGCAAAAGGAATTATTACAGTGGTGTGGGCCAATTGTGTCTTTGCATTTTCTCCCAGCTTTCTGTATCGTAAATTCACGATGTAACTACCTGAGGTGCTCCCCTGGAACCGGCCACGGTACTGACCAGGTCCGAACTGCGTCAACTCAAGCGCATTGGCTGAGACATCCGGTGCTATTATTTGTCCTTCGATATTGGCGAACTGCACAAATTTGCCTTCGGCATCAATTGCCTCAACGTTGATAGTAACCTGACGTCCCTGAACATCGGCGAAAACTTCGCAATCGGTGGACTGGGACGGCTTAGCCGCCCAGCGAACAGCTTGCTCCCAGAATCTTTCGAAACCACTCCACTGCAGCCAGTTCGATGCCCACCGGCTGTCAACTGAACTGGTGAATGCAGCACATCGGCCGAGTCCTGACTGGCAGATAGCCAGAATGGGATCCGCCTGGTGACTGGCGAGAACAACTTGATTGAGGCCGCTCTTGGGCCCGGTCAAGACATAACCGTCAAGGTTCGGCAGCACGGCAGGCAATCCCTTTGTTATCTCACCAAGAGAATAAGTTATCTGGGGCGAGAAAGTTTCCTCGATAATCAGAGCACGCCGAACTACCTGTGCCTCTTTAATAAATATCTGGGGTAGCTGCTGAGGGTCCCTGACATCATAAAAGCGGCCGCCGGTAGCCTGGGCCACTCGCAGCAAGCTCTGAACATCAGCAGGAGAATGTGGAAAAACAGCTACACCGCTACAGGTAATGCCGGCCTGTTTGCATTGACTGAGCAACTGGGCGGTAGGTGGTCGTGGGTCACCGTCACTTATTACTATTACGTGCTTTTGAGCGGCATCGCAATCCTTCAGTTTGTCATAAGCCGCCTGCAAATGAGCGTGAAGGCTGGGCATATCACCCAGCCGGATTGTGTGGAAAATCTCGCTCGACCAGAAAACATCAGCAACCGGCGAGGCGGCCTCGGCCCTTATTCGCTGAACAATACCAACTGTCTTGCCGGCCTCTGTATCGAACCGAGACAACACTTTAATACCCGTCTGCTTTTCAAATTCGGCGATGATAGGCTCAGCAAGAGCCTGGTCCACCGAGCAATACAGGACAACCTCCCTGGCGTTGTCACCGGGACTTTTTCTGCAGGACAATAAAAACAAAGCTGTGAAAATGATAAACAGACTTTGGAAAATAACTGTTATTTTTTTCCGCATACCGGTAATTCCTCATCTTGCAGCCAAAAAACCGTTTACAGCACTGCAAACTGTTTTTCGCGTTCCGGTTTCTCACTCACCGCCTGATTGTTCGAGTTGACCAAAATATTTCTTTATTGATTCTTCGTATTTGCGAGGAATAAGATTATCACTGATGGCCTCGGCGGCGTTGTCTCGGCCTTCTTGAACAACTTCGGAATAATCACGCATGGCTTGGCCTTTAACCTGAGAGGCCTTGAAGTACCAACTGGCGATGACAGGTCCTTGTCCCGGCTCGTTTTTCATGCGGGTTTTCATCGTGGAGGTTTCACCCGTCTCATCGAGAGAGCGGGGTCCATAACCCATTCCCGGCCCTCCCGTGCCGGCCCCGTATTTGTCGGATAATCCTTCCATAAACGGCCCCTGTAAACCGGGGCCATCGCACATTCCCTCTCCAAGACAACCGATGGCACGACTAATCTCAGCCAGGCTGGCCTCGGTCAACATCAATTGCTGTTTAATACTTTCCATCTCGTCCAACTGTTCCATCACAGCCGCCAATTCGTCTCCGGATAATCCACCTGCTCCGGCGCCGCAACCGGCCATAGCGCTGCCGAGACCCGAACATCGGCTGGAAGCCGACCTAAAAGCAGCGGCTTTGCGCAACAGCTCCTCTACCTTCTCAGCAGACAGGCCCTGTTTTTGGAGAGATTGCCGCAATTGCTTGTCACCCAACTTAGCAAGCTTTTTACTCAATCCCAGCTTTTCCAGTTCCTTCTCAAGTTCCTCATTTTTCTGTGCCAGTTCCTGAAGCTGTTTGGCCAGGTCTTTTTGCTGCTGCTGGCTTAGTTTACCTTCAGCCAATTCCTTCTGCAGTTGATTCAACAGATTGGAAGCATCCGCGAAATTACCCTTGGCCAGCGCTAAACGTATTTTTTGTGACAAAACGTCCGGCGAACCCCGCAGTTGTTTAAACATCCGCTGCATCAGGTTCACAGACTCAAGCTGCATATCGCTCTGCATCTTTTTGATTGTATCAGAAAGGTTACCAAGTTCGCGGATTGCCTGCCGTTTGATATCCTGCGGTTTGGCGTCTTTGGGCATCTGCTCTAATTTGCTCAAGGCATCAGCCAATTCAGGCTCACCCAACTGTTTGACTACCAGTTTGACTGGACTGGCTGCCTGTTTGATATCCACCTTAGCCTGCTGAAACTGCCTGTTTTTTTCCTCTTGCTGGTCGCGCTTTCTCAGGAATCCGAGAAGGTCTTTCTGCGGCATAAACAATATTAACGCTACGACTACAAGCCACGTACTGACTGCATAAACCCAGCACCTTGAAGGTCGGATGGGAAAATGTTCCTGAGGATTTATATGACGGATAGTTTCTCGGGCTTCCCTGCGCGATGCAGCAGCGAAATGGTCTTTCGAATCCGATAACGCTAATGTCGTACTGAAACGCTCGTGCAGTTTCAGTCGTTCGTCAAGCAGCAATGACAGTTGCATGCGCCCTGGCCGTCTGAAAAGCTATAGCAAAAGAACCAGAACTGCTGCCATGCCCACAAAAACCCACACGCTCCTGTAGTTGATGACACTTAAAGTCAGCAGGCGTTCGGTTAGAACGGCCAGCACAGCAACAATCCCACCGGCAGTCAGTACCCGCTCCGTATGTTTGAGAAACAGATTAACATTGCAGCGAAACCGAACCACCCGGAGTTTCTTTTCGAGCGATTTCAGCATATACAACCCTTCCGCTATGAGCTATATCATTACCATTAAAGCTATACGCGGGATTCATTACCCGTGTTCTCTGGAATAAAAGCTGTCGTTACTAAATAATATGACGCATAAACCTCTAAAATGTTACAGTTTATTTGCAGAATTTATTTAAAAAATGATATTTTTCCGGCACTCACAATGATTACTATATTATAACCATCTCCGAAAAACACACAAATTATTTTTCCGAGTATTTATAACTTACAAATACAGGCCAAACTGTGGCAGCAAATTACCGCTCGACTATAAAGGTTATATCCCAATTTGAGGACGCCTTGTTTCTTTCGCCTCTCGGAAGTCTTTCTCTGCCGCCATCGTCTCTTTTATCCTCACCAACACTGTAAACCACAAAGCCGGTTTCAAGTTTATCGTACCGCAGAGTCCTGCCGTCAAAGGGGTCTCCGGGAACAGCATCTATATAAATCGGCACAAGGTCTCCCAGGGTATCCGGAAGATTACCGGTGTCCAGGCGATAACGCTGGATTGCAAGGGCAACTCGAGCGGTGCGCAGTTGAGCAACGTTTCTCAAATACGACCTCGTAATCCAGGAGTAGGTAGGTTGAAACATGCGCAAGAGTATATGGGTCTTCGATGCCTTATGAAGTTTAGTCTCTACGATATCGGTCGCATTCTGACGCCGGTGCAAAAGAAGACTGGTAGTATCTATGTAATCGCTTATAAGATCGAGGTAAACAATTGCATCTCTGTCAGCAAGGCCCAGGGCCTTGTAGAGTTCAATGATTGGAGCAGGCAGCATCTTTTTGCCAACAAGTTCTTGAGTCAAAACCGCGGGATTTTTGAAAACATAAATTCCCCTGCATCGTTCACCGACAAATGCGCGGGGCATAGCCGAAATATCCTCGGCATCGGCAACGGCATTGCCAAGTTCGACCAATTGCTTATCTGTAAAGTCAGTTCTATTTATAATGCGTTCGAGACCCGATACAGCAAGCCCCCGGCAGACTGTAAGAGTAAGTTGAGAGGTGGCTGTCGGTTCTTTGACAAGAGGACATGCAATATCAAAAATGGATGTTACTGAACGAGCGGCTAACTGGGATTTATTGTTTTCTGCGTGTAAAATCGCCTCCAGTTTGAGAAATATCGCACCCTTGCGTAAGTCAGCCAAATGGTACATCGGATATCCAAGGTCAACACTGAAATCCACAGGATAACGACAATGCTCAATTGCAGCACCTTTGTGCAGCAGTTAAAGGGCCTGCTGATTGTCGGCGAGATATTGAGCAACAAGCCCTTTAGTTTCTTCGGCCAAAGGTTCTGTACGAGCGGGAAGCTTGCCTCGACCGAATACAGGTAAAGATTCAAGTTCTGTTTTATTCCATTCATAATAGCATAAGAATGCCTCTATGAGCGTATCGGCGGCATTCTCAGCACCTTCGGGTATCGTGTACCACTCGTTCAGCTCGGCCAGAGTTACAGGATAGCCGGCAGCCCGGATGGCCTCAATTCTGGCCCGCAGTTTCGACCTCACCCTCAATCGAAACACGACAAAGACACAAACAGTAATAAGCAACAGTACGATCAATATACGAGAAACTTTTAGTTTTCGACCTCTTTTGTGAGCTGCTTCACTGTCGTCCACGATAAAATCTCCTTTTAATAAATTCTGAATGAACCATGTTCCGCTTATTAGCAATGCCAATCAAAGTTTATGATACCACAGATATACAGATATTTGAATTGACTCTGTTGAAAAATCAAACTTTTCAGTACCCAAGTTTTGCTTTCCAAACAGCTCTGTAGTAAGGATTATATTCATCTTTTTCTTGACCTCACTCTGAATAGAATGAGGATTATATGGGGAGAGGTAATCCGTGGGTTGCATGCGGGTATGTACCTGGCCGAAAATACCTTACGCGTTGGTGATGTCATATCTCCCACATGTTATGTGCGCAATACTTCGGCCCAGCCAATCGTGTTCAAAATACTATAGCCTTATTTGAAATCACCACTAATTCTCGATGCTACGGGCGCACGAGTCGCAATATTAGGAGGTGGTATTATTTCGGTGCAGGTTAGGTTTCAGAGGCATACGCTGAAACCCGGAGAGAGTATCAGGCTGCATACGAAAAATTATGTGTTGGCCCCAAGACGTCCTGTCTTCAAAAGAGAGAAGAACGGTGGGAGGTATTGTATTGAAATTTCCGCTACGTCGCCGGGAAAATACCAAGTCGGGTATGGACGGGAAGTCTGGCTGCTTAAAGATGAGAATCAGCCTGTTCATCGTTTTAATGATCCCGAAGCTCAGCGGATTCATCTTCATACCGGATGGGCGGATTTGGTGGTCTTGCTGGGCGACAGGGAAGCTCTTTCCAAGAGAGTGGCCTCAGAACTCAGACGAGCGGTAGATCAATTCAATCTCAAAATTGTCCGTATGGCCGAAGAAGGTTCGCCGCTTCGATCCCTTCGGCTCACTGTTCTTGAGCCGAAGAGCCAGTATCCAGAATTCTGGAGCACTGTCCAGATTAGCCGCCAGGAAGCTGAGGCGATCATAGGTCATTTGGAACGGACGGACTATCTGTGGCGGACTGTAGCAGAACCTTATGACAGTAAAGCGTTCCCAATACCTTCATACTTTCTTAGTCTAAGCCTTGGAGATGAATCATATCCGAAGCCGTGTTTCGATATAGGGCCCCTACCTCTGGGCTGAGGCCTTGAAATGGACAGCAGGCTCAAAGAATTGAGAGAAATGTTTGTGGGTGAATCCAGGAAAGCCATGGATGAACTACTGTCTCCCTGACGTTCGATGACGGCTGGGCCTATCTCACGGGGTAAATCCAAGATACGGATCACATAATAAATGAGAAAGGGTAGAATAGGCTCATTTTTTTCCGTTTTTCCTTGCTCAACAGGGGGACAGCATCTATGATTGAACATCGCGGACAGCTCTGAAACAGCAATATGGCAGTTTGTGCTTTCTTAGTTTATACCATGGGGCTTTTGATGTTATACGGAAACCATATATACATGATTACAAGTCATCAGGGGGAACATCATGAACATAGATTTTTCTGCCGCTAAATGGCTTAATCAACCAAAGTTGTCTGAAATAACCGACCAATCAGTAAAGATCACTACCGAACCAAATACGGATTTATGGCAACGTAGTTACTATGGATTCAGACACGATAATGCCCATGCTCTTCTGTTTGAGAGTGAAATCAATTTTTCATTTACAACCAAAGTGTCATTTGAATATCGAGCGAGGTTTGAACAATGCGGCTTAATCATATATCTTGATATTGATAACTGGTTTAAAGCATCTATAGAATATGAAAATGAGAATATTTCGCGTTTGGGCAGCGTTGTTACCAATAATGGCTATTCGGACTGGGCAACAACCGACATACCCACTACAACTGCCATGTGGTATCGCCTCAGTCGCCGAGGACCAGATTTTCTTATCGAGTCGTCACTCAATGGGATGGGTTTTAAGCAAATGAGAATTTTTCATTTACACTGCATAGGTAAAACATCAGCTGAAATGGGTAAACTCAATCCCCCAGCACCAGCAGAGCGGCCTATACAATTTGGCTTGTATGCGTGCAGTCCTTTGAATTCATCTTTTGAAGCCAGATTCAACAACTTTAAACTTGATAACTGTTTATGGATGGCTCATGGCACAGAATTAGAATGACTTGTAACAAAAGGGCGCACATTTTGGTCCGGTTTTTTTCTTGAAAATCTGACATCTGTTGTATATATTTATTGCCGATTATGCGGACAATGAAACGGCTATGAATTCATTATACGGAAACTATATATACAGATTTGCCCATAAATTAAAATGAAATCCTTTATAGAAAAACATAATTTGATATTGACGGAAGCCGCAATTGTAGAGCAGTTGCGGAGAGCCGGTGGCATCAAATTGCATCCTAATCTGGAGCATGCACCGCTCATTTATGATGACAAAGGCAAGAAGGAACTTCAAAGGCTCTACCAAAGTTACATTTCAATTGCAACACAGGCAGAGCTTCCATTTATTATGTGCACACCGACATGGAGAGCTAATTACGAACGTGTAACGGAGTCAGGGTTCAATCGTAATATTAATTCCGACGCTGCCGGCTTTATGAAGGACCTGCGAGATGCTCAAGGTCCAGGAGCAACAATGATTAAAATCGGTGGATTGGTCAGTTGTAAAAATGACTGTTATAAACCTGAGGAAGGTCTATCAGTATCGGAGTCAGAAATATTCCATTGCTGGCAAATAGATCAATTAGCAGAGGCAGGTGTAGATTTTCTTATTGCAGAAACACTACCGAATACTGAAGAAGCGATTGGTATCGCAAAGGCCATTGAAAAAACCGCTACACCATACATAATCAGCTTTGTGATTAATCGCAGCGGATGCGTACTGGATGGGACAAGTCTTTGGGAAGCGATTCAAAACATTGATGGAGCAACAAGGCAACAACCATTGTGTTACATGGTCAACTGCTCATATCCAACATTCTTATGTGCGGAAAAACAACCGACTAATCTCTTCAGCAGATTGATTGGCTATCAGGCTAATGCATCCAGTCTGAACCATTGCGATCTCGATGAATCTACACAACTGGAAACAGAGAATGTTGTCGACTGGGGAGAGGAAATGTTGAGGCTGAACAGAAAGTATGGCATGAAGATATTGGGGGGATGCTGCGGTACAGGAGTGACACATCTTAGATATCTTGCCGAAGCTAAGTCCGGCTAACAAAAGGCTCATCCAATGAATCTTTATTCAGCATTCCCTTGGGGACGCCTTACGGTGGAAAAAGAAGTCACATGTGGATAAGACAGCCATATTGCGAATTTGTAATTCTGTTACGAGTTCTTAAGCTGTTCGTAGAAGACCATTGTTGGTGAGCCGCCGAAGCTTATGCCCATCCATGCGGCCTCGTCGATTTCGTCCTGAGTGAAGCCTTTTTCTTTTGCTTTTTTCAGGTGGATTTTGAGGCATGGCTCGCAGCGCAACGCAACCGAGAGAGCAATAGCCATCGCCTGCTTGGTATAGGCATCGAGGCCGTGGGGGGCACTGGCGGAACCGAGGAAATCTATGAATTTGGATTTGATTTGGGCTATATCTGAACCATCGCCTTTAGCCGGGGGGCCGGAAGAGCTTACTGCATCGGCACAACATGGGACTTCATCAGTTTGCGGCTGGGCCGGAGCACTTTGTAGCTGTGGTTCAGTCGGAGCTGGTGCCGATTGTTCATCAGGTTTGGCGGGCTGGGGTGAAGGAATTTTTCGGGTGCCGTCGGTTGTTATATGAACAAGGCCGGTGCCTTTTCCGGAAACTTTGCCGATTATCGCGGCGGCGGCAATTCCCTCATCTTGCAGGGCCTTCAGGAAATCGCCGGCATCTTTTTGGGCAATTGCGATAAGCAATCCGCCGGAGGTCTGGGCATCGTAGCATATATCAACCATCTCCTGCGGCAGTGACTCAACTGCAACAATACGCTCTCCACAGGATTCCTTATTTCGCTCGATAGCTCCGGGCAATATTCCGGCCGCGGCACATTCGAGTACGCCGGGGAACAACGGAATATTGTCCCAGACTACCTCGACATCGACGCCGCTCGATAAGGCCATTTCCGAAAGATGTCCACACAGAGAAAAACCGGTAACATCGGTGCAGGCATGTGCGCCAAATTTTACCATTAACTGTGACGCGGTTTTATTGAGTGTGATCATTGACTGCGCCGATGCTTTGACACTGGCGGGATCGGCCCGGCCTATTTGTGATGCGAAGGCCACGATGCCCGTACCTAACGGCTTGGTTAGAACGAGGACATCA
>VRUK01000075.1 GCA_019456195.1 Planctomycetota bacterium
ATATGCCAAGGGAGCTCTTCTCGGGGGTAAACTCAGGGAGTAAAAAAAGACTCCCTCTATAATTAGACGAGTGTGCACTTTTGAGTCGAAAAAAGTCTCGATTTTCGATGCTGGATTCTTGTAACTCGATGTGGAGAAAGGAGATAAAAATTTTTTAAATATTTTATTTTTGTTTTTGAGAGTGAGCGTTTTTGACTGAAAACGGGGAAAGTTCAAAGTGAACTAAAGTGCCTAAAGTGAACTAAAGTGCCTAAAGTGAACTAAAGTTAAAAGTTCAAAGTTAAAAGTTAAAAACGGGGTGAAAAATTGATTGATTTTGTTTGTTTTTGGTGGTATTTTTTGGTTTTTGAGAGGTTTTTGAGAGATTTTGCAGATAAAAGGGATAATTTAGGGAATGGCGTAAAGACGGAGAAATTGCTTAATGAGTAATACACCTTCCAGAGTTACGGAACTTGTCGAAATATTTGACCAGCATATCGAAGCATATCATTCGCAACAATATAACGAGACACAGGTTCGCAGAGAATTCATTGACCCATTTTTCGAAGAGTTAGGCTGGGACGTAATGAACAAAGCTGGCAACGCCCACGGCGGCTGGCCAATAAAATAAGAGAAAAACTATGCACAGGCAAAGAGGAAAATAAGCCTTGAGGGAAGAAATTTGCTTTAACCAGATTGCTAAGTAATGATATTGGAGTGAAGCACATGAAATCTACTATTCAAGAAACAAAAATCACAACGGTTATAGATTGGAAAAAAAAGCGACTGCTTATAGTAAACGATGAATATCAACGAGGACCAGTTTGGAATCAAAGACAAGAAAGGTTGCTGATAGATTCAATATTACGTGGATATCCTATACCGCAATTCTATTTTCATTTTATCAAGACCGAAGCAGATGGCCTCACTGCTGAATCTTACGAAGTGATAGATGGCCAGCAACGCATTAATGCTATATACGGATTTATCAACAATGGATTTCGACTGTTTGACCCTCAAAAAGATAAAAGAACTGGTTTACCAAAATTCCTATTAGAGCAACCTTGCCCTTGGGGAGGTAAGACTTTTGAAACGCTTCCTCTTGAATATAAAGACAATTTACTGAATACAATTTTGCAGGTCGCTCATATCGAGTCAGATGATGTTAATGAAATTCGTGAATTATTTGTTCGTCTACAAGCGGGCCTACCACTTAATGCACAAGAAAAAAGAGATGCATGGCCGGGGAATTTTTCACAATTTATCATTAAAACTGCTGGGAAAAAGCCCAGTTTTAAAGGGCATGATTTCTTTAGTAAAATGGTTAAAGGTACAAGTGAAAAACGGGGTGGATTAAGACAGGCCTGTGCTCAGTTATTCATGACGTTTTATTCTCGACACCATCATGGTCCACATGCCTTTTGCAATTTGAATTCACAGCAGATAGATGAATTTTATCGACACCATCTTGATTTTGAGGTAAGCGCACCTGGTTCTATGGTTAGTCGCTTTGACCGGGTATTAGATAAAGCTTATGATCTATTGTGTGACGGAAAGCGTCCGGCCTTGAGGTTGCATTCTGCATTACATTCGGTGTTACTTATTGACAGTATGCTAGAAAAATTCACTCCGGACTGGGAACATAAGTTCCCTAAAGCACTTGATAAATTCCTTTTTGATTTAAAACTCGCTACAAAAGCAAAAGATGAAAGTAGTATATATTGGTCTCAGTATGGTTCTCTTGCTCGGACAAATTCTACAGAAAAAGACACTATTCAAAGAAGGCACTTCTTTTTCGTAAAGGAAATGCTGAAAGAAATGAAGCCAATACGACGTGATCCCAAAAGAGCTTTCTCAAGAGAAGAAAGGGAATTACTTTATTTTGCAAGTGATAAAAAGTGCTCAGTATGCGGAAATGATGTCGATTGGTTGGAAGCTGAGGCTCATCATGAAAAGGCACATATTGATGGAGGCCCGACTTTGCTGGAAAATGCACGCTTGGTTCATAAGGACTGCCACCCAAGAGGGAGGCCCTCTGCCTCTTCAATTACAGAATCTGAATCTGATGAGCAGGAAATGAATATTCCTTGGGAGATCGAACATGAAAGTGACCAGTAAGGAAAGAGTAAATGACCAAGAAAGCTATTTACTGGAATATAAAGAACCGGCTTCTTTATTCAGGAAACACAACGGTCTATCTTTG
Organism: Planctomycetota bacterium; assembly: GCA_019456195.1. Lineage (GTDB taxonomy): Bacteria > Planctomycetota > Phycisphaerae > Sedimentisphaerales > Anaerobacaceae > NIOZ-UU13. The sequence goes on from VRUK01000075.1 coordinate 2,183, forward strand.
ACGAACTGAACAAACTCTTTTATGAGGATGACAGATAATGGCTAAGGGTAATATAGTCCCCAAAGGCGGGGAAATAGTTATTTATCAGAGCGAAGGCGGTCAGACGAAAATAGATGTCCGGCTGGAAGGTGAAACGCTATGGCTCAATCAAGCGGGATTAGCGAAGCTCTATCAGACGACAAAGCAAAATATAAGTCTTCATATACAAAACATTTATGACGAGGGGGAGCTTTCAGGAGGTTCAGTTGTCAAGGAATACTTGACAACTGCCGCGGACGGGAAAAAGTATAGAACGAAGCATTACAACCTTGATATGATAATTTCGGTGGGATACCGGATAAAATCTCATATTGCAACTCGTTTCAGGCAATGGGCAACGCAGAGACTAAGAGAATACATCGTCAAGGGCTTTGTGTTAGATGATGAACGGCTGAAAAACCCCGACCATCCGTTTGATTATTTTGATGAGCTGCTCCGGCGGATCCAGGAAATTAGAACATCCGAACGGCGGTTCTATCAGAAGATAACGGACATTTATTCAACGAGTACAGATTATGACCCGACCGATACGATAAGTATTACATTTTTCAAGACGGTGCAGAATAAACTTCACTGGGCTATAACGGGAATGACCGCTGCTGAGATTGTTCATAAAAGAGTGGATTCGACTAAACCTAATATGGGTCTTACAAGCCGGAGAGGTGAGAAGGTTCGCAAAGGCGATGTTGTTATTGCTAAAAATTATCTCAAAGAAAATGAGCTTCGAGCATTAAACAATCTTGTTGAGCAGTATCTTGTCTTTGCCGAAGGCCAGGCCATGCGCCGGATACCAATGCATATGAAGGACTGGATAAATAAGCTAAACGGTTTTCTCAGTCTCAATGACAGGGACATATTAAAAAATGCAGGCCGAATATCTCACGAAATGGCTAAAGCGTTGGCAGAGGCAGAATATGAGAAGTTTAACAGAAAAAGAATTGAAAGCAAAGATAAGCAGGACAGCGATTTCGACAAAACTGTCAAAATGATAGAGGAACAGAAAAAGAAATTACCGCCAAAGAAAAATAAGAAGAAAAAATAATGCTTTTTAAAGACTTCAAGTCAACGTTAAAGATTGCTGTGTTGGCCTATTAGCCCCCGTACATTAGTTTTGAGTTAGGTTTTAGATTAGAGTCCGTCAGACGGCGCCGGATAAAAATTAGAAATTGGTTAATTGGAAAGAAAATCAGGGCAACCACATGGGGTTGCCCCTACGCGGGAATGACCCCATTCAATTGATTTTTTTACTTTCCGTGTTTTTCCATATAATCCAGAGTCAGATATGACAATGCCCTTATGCCGAGCTTGAAGGATCTTTCATCTATGTAAAAATCCGGAGTGTGGTGCGGCGGGGCATCTTCGACTTTGGTGCCTTTGGGCATAGCGCCGATGAAAAAATACAGGCCTGGAATCTTCTTCTGGAAAAAAGAGAAATCCTCTGCGCCGGTTATCGCGTTGACAAGTTTTACATTTTCGGCGCCGGCGACTTGGCGCAGGGAAGGCAGCATCATATCAGTAAGCTCAGGGTCGTTGTAAGTTACAGGGCATATCTTCTCGATGCGAACATCAGCAACGGCGCCGGCACTTTCGGCAATTTTCGTTGCGGTCAGACGTATCTTTTCGTGAATCTTATCCTGCATATCGGTATTGAGCGTGCGGATTGTGCCTATAAGCTCAACTTGTTCAGGTATGATATTGCTTCTTACTCCGCCGTGAATGCTTCCGATGGTTATTACGGCGGCTTCTTCGGTCAGCTCTGTTTGTCTGCTGATGACTGTCTGGAGGCCTATGATAATCTGGGCAGAGACAGTAATCGGGTCGATGCCGGTCCAGGGTGTGGAGCCGTGCGTTTGCTTTCCTTTGACTGTAATACGAAGGACGTCGGCGGCCGCCATCATGCCCTCGGGACGATAGGAGATAGTGCCGGCTTCGGTAAGCGACCAAACATGCAAACCGAAAATGACATCGACTTTGGGATTTTTCAAAACTCCTTCTTTGACCATAAGTTGAGCGCCGCCTTCTTCGCCTTGCGGGGGGCCTTCTTCTGCGGGCTGGAAAATAAATTTCACACTTCCGGCCAGCTCCTTTTTCATCGAAGAAAGAATCTCGGCAACACCCATTAGAACAGCGATGTGCGCATCGTGTCCGCAGGCGTGCATCACACCGACATCGTGCCCGTCGTATGTGGAACGCAGTTTGGAAGCGAACGGCACATCAACACGTTCGGTGACGGGCAGGGCATCAATGTCGGCGCGAAGTCCGACGACCGGCCCGGGTTTAGCGCCTTTCAAAAGACCGACAACACCGGTATGCGCAACGCCGGTCGTTACATTTAGGCCGAGATTTCTCAGGTGCTCTGCAATCTTTTTGGCCGTCTTGAATTCCCTGTTTGAGAGTTCCGGGAACTGATGAAAATGGCGGCGCCATTCGATAACCTTCGACTCAATCCGGTCCGCCGAGATGTCGATCTGTTTTTTCAGCTTTTCGTTGGCATGTGCTGTTGTGAAGCTTGTGAGGAAGAGTAGGCATAATAAAATCCCCTTCATAGTCTGAACCTCCTTCTTGTTAGAAGCTGTGTATCAGTAATTCAGCGACTGTGATTCTATAATATAACAGAGCGGTCCGTAAGTAAAGCGTATCTTAGCAACAGGCAGCCTTTATCAAATGATTAATGATTATTGATTGTTGGGATTGGGGGGATAATTTTTTATGTATGGTAAGAGTGTGAGGAGGGCTGTTCCTGAGATTATCATTACTATGCCGAGGATTTGTGAGATTGTTAGGAAGGCAAGCTCGTACGGATTGTCGTCTCTGATAGATTCTAATAGGAATCGAGTGACGCCGTAGAGGATTAGCATTAGTGCGGTAATGGCGCCGGGGGTGGTTAGTCTTTTGGGTGGTTTGCCGGAGTCGGCTCCGCTCAAACTTTTACGCCAGAACAAATACAGAATAAAACACAACAGTAAGGCGTTTGCTGATGAGTAGAGCTGGGAGGGGTGTACGGCAAGACAGCGATAGCTGCCTTTTGTGACTTCATATCTCTGGGTTTCTGTCAGATCCTCCAGTGGCTCTGGATACCATTTGCCTGCTTCGTCATAGAAGCTGAGGTAGTCGGCCTGCGGTAGATGAAGGTGGGGGGTGGTTCTGTTTCTCATTGGGTCGGGATTAATCTGACTGATGTACACGAACGACCTGTATGGAAAGCGGACACCCCAGGGCAGGGTGGTAGGTTTGCCGAAGCAGTCGCCGTTTAAGAAACATCCTATCCGGCCGAATGCGAGTCCCATCATGAGGCCGATTACGATAATGTCCAGATACCTGCGGACGGGGAGTTTTCGGAAGCGCAGATATAATAACAGAATGGCTGTGGCGACGATTACTCCGCCGAGGAATTCGAGGCCTCCCCGCCAAGTGTAGATAATACTGAGGAGGTTTGGGCGAAACTTATCGAAGTGGTGGGCGACGAAGAACAGGCGGGCTCCGGCGACTCCGGCGATAAGTGAGTAGAATGCGACACTGGTAATTATGGCCGGGTCCATGTTGGCCCGGCGGCTCAATCGCCTCATCAAGAGAAGTGCCGCGAGGAACCCGAGCACCATCATTGGACCGAAAGTGCCGATTGTTAGTTTAAGCAGGGGTATCTCAAACAAGCTTGGGTACATATATAACTTTCATTGACAATGAAGTTTAATTCGTCGGCAACGAGCAGGCGGGCTATCTTTACCACCAGCTTTTTTTTCTACTGCTCCCAGCTAAAAATTTGTTGCCCCAGCCCAGAAGTATATCGTTTTCGAATACCAGCGGCGTCATTTCATCAGGAGTGGTTTTGCCGTCGGATTGCCAATCGGTTATATAAAACCACATCTGCTTATTTCCCCAAAATTCACTTTTGTAGGGTCTGCCCATAGCTCTCCTGACCTGGTCTGTTGTCATACCGACCTTCAGATTATCGAGCTGGTTTCTGTTTGCTCTTGCTTCGAGACCTTTGACGGCGCCGCAGCCGGTCAGCAAGCCGCTTAAAAGTAATATTATTATTGTCTTTTTCATAACTTTATCCCTTCTTTTTTTGAAAAACTCAACTATGTAGTTAATTTCGGCCTTTTACAAAGTTGTTAATTATTTTATTTTGGCCAAAAAACGATATCGGAGTCTATTTTTTCCTTGATTTAATAAAATTTTGGCTGTATATTGTAGATTAATCGCGAGGAGTAGCAAAAAGTTCATGGAGGATCAATAAGAAAAGGCCATCAATTTTATATTGGTGAAAAGAGTCTTTTCTTCATCAGATTTGTTGAAAGATGATGTGAAATCTGCAGAAATCCGGCTAAGCGCAGAGACCTGTCACGAGTGAAGGTATAGGTGGCAGTACGTGGATTGGCCGTATTAACTTTGAGTGAGGATCTTTTTTCTTCATTCAATATAGCATCGTAATTCGCGGACCTTACTGTTAAGGGAGATCGAGATATGGCTGCCTGGTTTAACAAGAAAACTGCCGAGGCAATGGCCAAAATGGCGGAAATGGCGGAAAGCCTGAAAGCCGAATCCCTGGCAAGAGCAGAAGCAGAGGAAAAGCTCCGGGCGGAAATTGAGTCCAAAACCGCGATGGAGCGAAAAGTTAAGTTAGAAGCAGAGAAGATGCTTCTTGCTCAGTATAACAAGTATAGTGCCCTGGTGGAAAGAGCCGAGGCTAAGGCCAAGGAGTCGATGGCGATGGCCGGTGCTCAGGTAAAAGAAGCAGAACAAAAGGTCCTGTCATATGAGGTGGCATTAGCTCAGGTGGAGGAAAAGCTAAGCCAAGCCAAAGAACAGATGAAGACCGAGGCTCTCGCCAGAGTCAGAGCAGAAGAGAGGCTGAAATCTGAAAGCGAGGAACGGAAAAGAGTCGAAGCTCAGGTTGAAGGTGCGATGGCGGTCGCCAAAACTAAGGAAGAAGAAAAGGTCCATTCGCATGAGGTGGCTCTGACCGAGGCCCAGGAAAAGGTCCAATCGCATGAGGTGGCGCTGACTGAGGCCCAGGAAAAGCTAATAGAAGCTAAAGGGCGAGTAAAGGCGAAGGCTGTTGCGAAAGCGAAACATGGCCCCAAGACCGAAATAAAAGAACGCCAAAGATTTATTACACAGTCTGTAGAGGGGGTACATAGTTTCAAGCGAACCCGCCGGCACATTTTCCATCCTGGAAATATAAAGAGGAAAATTATTCTTTTATTGGTATTAGTAATTTTCTCGGCCCTAACATTTGCGTTTAACGTAGCTAACGATCCATCGGCAGCCGAGCCTGGTGGTGCAATGACACAGGAGCAGAGACCGGCGCCGGATACCCTGGTGGAAAGTGATATCGATGGAGAGCAACTGAATTCCGATGTGGCAGCAGATCTGTCCGGCGTGAGCTTGAATGAGCCGGCGTCCGGTATGAGTAATGCACCGGCGCTGAACTACGAAAGTGAGGACAATGTCACATTCAAAGTCAACGAAGAAAAAAGCGTTCCGGTCTCAGATGCCCAGTCATTGACCATTACGGCAAATCCGGTACCGCTCAAGCTGACTGCATCAGGGGGGGGCACAAACAACGTTGTCCAGTCCAGTGATAACAACCGCTGGAAAACCAATGTTGGTTCATACATGTCCTATGAATTTTCAGACGTTACTATCGGAGGCAATGCTTCAATAAAATCGGTCGTTCTTTTTGTCGAACACTTCGAGGAAGAACGATTTTCCGAGGGGAAATTAGAATGGGCAATAGGTACCGGCTGGCCGGGCAAGCATGTAGTTTGGGCTGCAATGAAGGCTCCGGTGCATGAAGGAGAATCAAACGAGGCTGTTGACGCATGGGACATTACGAGTGTGGTAAATACATGCGAGAAGATAAATTCCCTTCAGTTACGAATTAAAAATAATAACAACGTTGCTAATGGAAAAACATTTGTGGATTATGCTTATGTGGTTATTGAGTACCACTAACGTGAGTTTTTCCTGAAGTTCATAATAGGTGAGATATAGCGAAGATTTTTTTGGGATTTATTTGTAAAAATCTGCAATAAATAATCTCATTTGCGAGAAATTTCTCTTGACTTTTATCTTTAAAAAGATACAATGAATATTAGTTAAGGAGGATGATTGGAAAGCTTATTTTTTTAACTATCTGTAATTCCTCCGATGCAAAGATTTGTTATTTTATGTGTCGAACAAAAGTAAAATAGATCTTATTAAAATATCGTTCGAATATAAGAGCCCCTGCGGGTTAACACATTTTCTCTTCCTCCTTACCGCAGGGGCTTTCCTATTTGTCAGTTTTCCATGACATTTTCGTGACAACTCCAATCTGCCGGCAGATTAAAATGAACTGCAAGTTTATTGATGTCTTCTACAGAAAATGCGACAATATAAAGATTATAGAGCAGGAAGTTCGAAAAAAACTGTGGGATAGTCATGGAATTTAAGAAACGCAATGCCAGTACTATGCGTACACGCGGTCACCACAAGCAGGTCCTTCTGTTTCTGATCGCTGTTGTTCTTCCGAGTTCCGTGCTGATTGTGCTTACCTGGCATACGATTGGTCAGCAGCAGGAGTTAGGCGAAAAGCGTCTGGCGGATGAGCGCCTTCGCCTGGCAACAGAAATTGGCCAGAAACTGCTTGTTCACCTTGAAGAAATCAAGCTGCATGAGGTGAGCGCTACGGCAAGCGGGGCAAAATCGTTAAACACACTCGAGTACACCAGTGGCGAGGTTATTCTGAGGGTCTGGCTGATGGAGAGCTGCTGCTGCTGCCCTGGGAAACTAATCCGAGCAATAACAGACTCTCTATGGGCAAGACTGCATTCTTGGAAAAGATTCGTCGCGCCGAGGAAGAGGAATTTGTCCGAAAGCGGTATGCTCAAGCTGACACCTTGTATATCGAGTGTATCGAGCAGGCACAACAATCTGCTCAGCAGGCCTATGCGCGGCTTTTAAGGGCCAGATGCCTCGCAAAGTCAGAAAAATTGGAAGAGAGTTTGGCGGAATACCGCAGGATTTTGGCAGTCGGTTCTGAAATAACCGACGAACATGGCATTGGCTTTTGTTTATATGCGGCTGGTCACCTGCTCGAAAGAGGTGATTCATATAACGAAGTCATGCAGCTTATCGAAAATGAGCTAAGTGCGGAGCGTTGGCTATCACCCGGGGAATCCTACATAGTCCGTGACCTGGTGAATGTACTTATCAAGTCCGGTGCAGAGTTTGGCATCCGGCAACAGGCGGCTGAGAATTGTCAACGAAGAATCCTGAAGCACATTAGCCTACAAGAAAAGGCCCTCGCCCTGCAAAAGGACTTTGCGAAGCTGGCATTGACGGCCCAGTTGAAAAGCCCAGAGCAGGAGCCTGAATCTATTTGGGCTGCTTATGGCGAAGAACCCTGGTTGGTGAGTCTGGCTCCGGCCTTACCGGGCGGGCAGCGCCTGGCTATTATCGTGCGAGGTGGGAGTATTCTTGATTCTATCACTTCAAGCACTGCTTATTCAGAAACGATTCTCGCAAATGCCCGTTTCACTACCGGCGCAGGTGTCGATGGAGAATCTTTGGGGCCGAATTTTCCCGAATTAAAACTTGCATATACAACCGACGGCGAGGCCTCACTGTTAAGTGACTGGGGGCCTCAACGTACCTTTTACATGATTGCACTGCTGCTGGTTTTGTGCGTGACACTTTTCGGAGCATATATCTTATGGAGAGATGTCGGTCGAGAACTAAAGATGGCGGAGATGCGTTCTCAATTTATCGCGAGTGTTTCACACGAGTTGAAAACGCCGCTGACCGCTATTCGAATCTTTGCCGAGAGTTTGCTTCTGGGCCGTCCGGAGGATCCGCAGGCCAAATCAGAATATCTCGATACGATTGTCAACGAAAGTCACCGTCTCACACGATTGCTGAACAACGTTCTCGACTTCTCCAAAATCGAGAAGGGCAATAGAACGTATAGGAAAGAACCGGCTTGCCTGTCCGAAATAGTTCGAGCGGCCGTTCAAGCGATACAGTACCCTTTTAAGCAACAAGGCTTTCATCTCAGCGTTCACGTAGAAGATAACTTACCACATATTCAAGTTGACCGAGACGCTATAGAGCAGGCCATACAAAATCTTCTCTCAAATGCGATGAAGTATTCGGGCGAATCTCGCCAGATCGACTTACGGGTGCATAAGAGGGATGGCCAGGCCGTGATTGAAGTTACCGATCAGGGCATCGGAATCGAGACGGCGCAGCAGAAACATATTTTCGAGAAGTTTTACCGAGTTCCAAGCGAGGAGAATAAGCGTATTGGCGGGACAGGTCTGGGTTTGGCGCTGGTTTTCCACATCGTGCAGGCACATGGCGGATGCATCGAGGTAGAGAGTATTATCGGTAAAGGAAGCACTTTTTCTATTCACCTTCCCCTGGAGAATAAACAATGAGCCGAATAATCGTTATTGAGGATGATCGTGCGATACTACGCGGACTCAAGGACAACCTCGAGTTTGAGTCGTACGAAGTTCTCACCGCGACGGATGGTGAACAGGGTTACCAACTTATCCAGGAGCACTGTCCCGATTTGATTGTTCTGGATTTGATGATGCCCAAGATGGATGGATACGAGCTTTGTCGCAAGGTCCGGAGCGAAGGAATGGCCGTGCCCATTCTGATGTTGACGGCGCGAAGCGAGGAAATGGATCGTGTGCATGGACTGGATATTGGGGCCGATGATTATGTCACCAAGCCGTTCTCGGTGCCGGAGTTATTAGCTCGCATTCGCGCTATCTTGCGCCGTGCGCAATCCCCGTCGGCCCTTCCGGAAAATCTCCGCTTTGACGATGTCATTGTGGACTTTACGTGTTTCGATGCCAAAAAAGCCGGACAGGTATTGAAGCTTTCACGTAAGGAATTCGGTGTCCTGCGTTTTCTGGCTGGACGGGCAGGGCAGGTAGTTACTCGCAATGAACTGCTCGACGAAGTGTGGGGCCATGAGTGCTATCCCACCACGCGCACGGTTGACAATCATATCGCTTCGCTTCGTGCCAAGCTTGAAGATGATGCTTCAGAGCCGCGACATCTGATTACGGTCCATGGCGTCGGCTACAAACTGGTGCTCGATACCTGACATTTTCATGACAGAAAGCAGATGATTCTATGACAATTATTTTGCAAGGAATTTACAGTTACCGGACAATTCCGTGACATGCGGGAGGGCCCAAAACGCTACGATTTACGGAAAACCATTAACCGTATTTTGTAGAAAGGAGTATCGTCATGAACAGAAACACAATCATCACAGCGTTCTTTGCTCTGGTTTTTCTCGGAGGGCAATGTGCCCTCGCGCAGAGCGGCTACAACCTCTTCCAAAAGGGGCTGATCCAGGAGCGCGTCAAAGGAGACCTCGACGAGGCCATCAAGGTTTACGAACGTATCATTGTAAAATTTCCCAATGATCGTCCGGTTGTGGCAAAGGCCCTGCTCCACATCGGCCTATGCTATGAGAAGATGGGCAAACAGGAGGCGCAGAAGGCCTATCAACGCCTCATTGAGGAGTACACTGACCAGCCGGAGGCCGTGAGTCAGGCTCGTCTCCGGCTGTCAAAGCTGGAGTATGGGCTCGACAAGGCGGCATCGGCAATCTCCACTCGACAGGTCTGGGCACCGGCGCTGGATACAATGGGCATGCCATCGCCTGACGGCCGGTACCTTTCCTATGTGAACTGGAACAACAAGGGAAACCTGGCTTTACATGATTTCAAGACCGGTGAAAATCGGGACCTTACAGACGAGGGTACGTGGGAAAAGCCCAGCAAGTTCTGTGACGTTTCCATATGGTCTCCCGACAGCAGCCAGATAGCATATTGCTGGATCGACGGAAGCGTGGGAACACACCTACGTACCGTTGGTCTCGATGGTTCGGCGCCACGCGTTCTCCACTGCGATCCGAAGTCGGGATACGCCTGGCCCCGAGCGTGGTCCAATGACGGCAAGTACATCGCCGCAATTTTCTGCAATAATGATGTAGTAAAAGCGGAAGAACACATTGACAAGATCGCGCTGGTTTCAGTTGCTGACGGTTCTATGCGCATCCTCACAACGCTGGGAAATCGCCGCAGCCGATTCATGAATTTCTCACCGGACGGTCGCTACATAGCCTACGACGTTGAAACAGAAGAAAACTCCAGAATTGGCGATATTCATCTGCTGGCTGTAGATGGGAGCCAGGAGAACTCTTTGGTCGTACATCCGGCCAACGACGGCGCACCGTTCTGGAGTCCGGATGGAAAGCAGATAGTCTTTATGAGTGACCGCTCCGGCACGATGGCCCTATGGATGCTTGATGTAAATAATGGCAAACCTCAGGGTAATCCCAGACAAATCAAAGAAATGGGTTCTCACTTTGGGCTAATGGGATTGAATCCCGACGGTTCGTTATACTATTCATTAAGGAAGCCCGCTTTAAATGTCTATGTGGCTGAGTTAGATTTCGATGCATGCAAATTTTTGACGCCCCCGAGAAAAACATCGCTAAGTTTTGAAGGAACGAACTACGGTCAATACTGGTCGCCCGACGGGAAGCGTCTGGCTTACGCCTCGCGCAGGAATTTCGATCCACCTGTTTTGGTGATTCGTTCTGTTGAGACCGGCCAGGAACGCGAACTCTCTTTCGAAACGGTGCGAGTGCTGCAGAACTGGGGCAGGGCAGCGCCCCAATGGTCACCAGATGGGGATTCAATCCTCGTAACAGGTTTCAACAAAAGAAATATGCCCAGTCTCTATCTGGTCGATGTCGAAACCGGAAAACCAACACCAATCGTGCAGTATGAGCCAGAGAAGGAAGACGGTGAAAATGGTGCGCCGCGCTGGCCGGCTTTCTCGAAAGATGGAAAACGTACTTATTACGTCCGCGGTGACCAAACTATCGTTATGCATAACCTGGAAACCCACGGGGAGAAGGATTTGTACCGAACAGATACTTATATCTACAGGTTGTCTATGTCGCCAGATGGTAAGCAACTGGCTTTCTTCGAAGCTGACGAACCGATACGTCCGAACACGGTGAAGATCATGCCGGCTTCGGGGGGAAAACCACAAGAATTTTACAAATTAGAAAAGGGTAATAGATTCTCCTGGGGCGTCGGACTTTCGTGGACACCTGACGGAGATCATATTGTTATTGGAGAACCGGACGGCCCGAAGAAGCCGGACCAGCTATGGATAATTCCCGTCGATGGCGGTGAACTTCACAAGCTGGACTTGAAAGCAAGAGTGGGCAATTTGTCCCTGCATCCCGACGGCCGACGCATCGCCTTTACCCGACACGAGCCCGGCGGGGGTGAAGAAGTATGGGTAATGGAAAATTTCCTGCCGGAATCTAACGCCGGTAAGTGATCTCAGCAACAACCTGGGGCGGGACAACTTCTCCTGTTTCGCCCCTTTAACTCTATCGGATACAGTGAAATCTGTGAGGGATGAGGAAAACACATTCATATTAACCACCAGGGGGAGGGCGGGCGTTAAAGGCGCGAAAGCTGAAGGATGAAGCGGATATTCGGCGCAATGTCACCAGTTTTTCTATTGATAAAGACTGAGGATATGTTATGTTCTAAGGTTCGTACCTAATGACTATTGAAGGAGGCGATAATCTTAATGGTGTTCAATCAGCAAGAATTTCTCAAGATGAAGTTCAGTAGTGCAGCTCAACCAGGTACCAATGGGAAATCTCGGTTCAAAGGAGACGGTATATGACAAGGCATCGATACATAATTTGGGCGGGTCTGATTGCCGCATTCCTGCTTTGGCAATCGTCCAAAATATCGCGAGCAGACGAGTCGAACTGGCCTGGGTTTCGCGGGCCGAACAGTTCTGGTCTTGGGGCCGAAGGTCAGGATTTTCCGGTTGAGTTTGGGCCTGAGCAAAACCTGCTGTGGAAAACATCACTTCGGCGAGGGCACTCTTCTCCATGTATCCGGGGAGATAAGATTTTCATTACAGCTCGTTCCGGCAAGAGCCTTGAGACGATATGTATCGATCGTGGAAGCGGCAAAATCAAGTGGCGAAGGTCTATTGTCCCCGAGAAGCTGGAAAGAATCAACGGAGCTAACAGCCATGCCGCTGCGACACCTGTATGCGATGGAAAAAGAGTTTACGTTTACTTCGGCTCGTTCGGTCTATTAGCTTATGATATGGAGGGTAATGAGTTGTGGAGGAAACCTCTTCCTATTCCTAATAACCAACACGGCTCGGCGGCCTCGCCGGTGTTGGCAAACAACATGGTTGTTATTAACTGCGATCAATCCGAAGGTGCGTATATACTTGCCGTAAATCGAGATACAGGAAAGACGATATGGAGGCAAGGGCGCCAGGAGAGAGCAGGCTGGTCAACTCCCGTGCTGTGGAAACATGGGGATGCAGAGGAACTGGTTGTACTCGGCAATAACACGTTGATCTCTTACGATCTGAAGGACGGAGGCAAACGCTGGTGGTTAGGCAATCTGCCGAAAGGGGACGCCACTCCCACTCCGGTTTATGCAGGAGATACGCTTTTTATAACCTGCCCCGTGAGGTTGACCGGAGATCCTGTCAATCCGATAGAATTGCCCGATTTCAACATACTTCTCGAAAGGTATGACAGCGATAAGGATGGCCGTCTGGTTCAGGCAGAGATTCCTGATGAATTTGTATCCATATACCGGCTTGGGCCTCAATTAGCAGGAGTCAAGAGACGTTTTTCAAAACTTGATACCGACCAGGATGGTGCTATCAGTGAAGCGGAGTGGAACAAAGTTGTGACAGATACTAAAAAGATCAAACCCAGGCAGATGGATAACCTTGTTGCGATCCGCAGTGGAGGGAAAGATGATGTAAGCCGGACGCACGTGAAGTGGACTGTATATGAAGGTATCGGTCAGGTTCCATCGCCTCTGTTTTACCAGGGACGGATTTATTTAGTTAAGCATGGCGGCAATGTTACATGTTACGATGCAACAACAGGAGACAAAGTATATGGCGATAAACTCGGGCCAAGGGCATACTACTATGCCTCACCGGTTGCGGCTGACGGTAAGATATACTTCTGTTCACGAAACGGTGTTGTAATAGTCTTAGAAGCCGGGGACAAGTTCGAGATATTGGCCCAGAATAAAATAGGAGAGCGCATTAATGCAACTCCCGCTCTGGTGGATGGAAAGATTTATTTGCGTACCGACAAGAATATATATGCCTTTGGTAACGCCAAGATAGAAACCAATTAAGAGAAGGTGAACGGGCGTTCAAATCGGGGAAGATTTTGATATTATCGAGACTTTTTAAGGTCATGTGTTTGATATTGGAAGTGAAGAAAGGGATAAATGATGAAGAAGGCGATCATTTGTATAGCGATTCTCTTTTTAAGCAGCACACTTGTATTTAGCCGGGAACCGAAAGAGTACGATGGTGATGTTATTTACGATGAGAGTAAGGTTCCTCATTACGACCTTCCGGAGCTTTTGGTTACCGCCGAAGGTAAGAAGGTCACGACAAGCGAAGAATGGATGAATGTTCGGCGTCCAGAGATCCTTTCGCTGTTCAGCAATCTTGTTTACGGTTGTGTTCCGGAACCGGCAAGCCCGATTAAAACGGTGTTTAGGGTAAAGAAGACCGATCCGAAATTCATGGATGGAAAAGCCACACGCAAAGACGTGCAGATTCGCTTGAGCAATGACAAGGGTGCGGTGGAAATGTTGGTGCTTGTTTTTGTGCCCAACGAAGCAAGCAAGCCGGTGCCGGCCTTTATGAAGCACAGCTTCAATAACACCAAGTCTCGCGATTTTGAAGCGCATCCAACCCGACTCGGGCGACTGAGAAACGGATGGCCGCTCGGTGAATTTTTCGACCGAGGCTACGGCTTTGTCGCGGTATATCAACAGGACCTCGTGGGGCACAACGAAGTGGAATTCCTCAGAGGAATCCATCGGCTGTTTTACCGGAAGGGGCAGAGCTTTCCCAAGGCGAACGAATGGGGTGTTCTTTCGGCAGTAGCCTGGGGTGCTATGCGGGCGATGGATTATCTTGAAACCGACAGCGACGTTGACCACAATCGCGTGGCGATTATGGGGCATTCTAAGATGGGCAAGGCGACGCTTTGGACAGCGGCCCAGGACGAGCGTTTCGCTCTGGCTATTTCGGCGCAGTCGGGATGTGCAGGGGCGGCCCTGTGGCGGAGACGTTCCGGTGAGACATTAGAGAAGATGGTCACTCGCTTTCCTTACTGGCTGTGCCGGAATGCATGGAAGTTTGTGAACAATGAAGAAGATTTTCCGGTTGACCAGCATATGCTGCTGGCCTGCATCGCGCCGCGTCCGGTTTATGTGCACAGCGGCGTTGAAGATACCTGGGCAGACGGACGGGGCGAGTATTTGTCAGCCTATCATGCGAGCGAGGTGTATCGTCTGCTTGGCAAGAAAGGGCTGAGTTCGGAATCGTCCCCGCCGGTTGGGCAAGCGATTATTGAAAGTGATGTAGGATACCACATTCGCAAGGGAGGTCATTCCATAGAGACGTACGACTGGCAAAGGTTTCTGGACTTTGCGGATTATCACCTGAAGACAAAGAAATAGGTTCTTATTGACTTGAAGTAAATGATTTTGTTATGTCAATGCGGCGAGTGTTTTTTCTACTATGGAGTTGGGCAGGCCCTGTTCGGCGGGCTTGAAAGGCAGAGGTTGAGAGAACTGAAGAGCAATGCGATGTGTGGAATTATTTACTTTTTCTACTCTGCAAATCTGGCCTTCCCGGTCGAATCTTACCATATCGTAACTGCCGTTTTTGCAGAAAAGCGGGACATCAAGTCTGGTTGAAATCGTCTGCCTGGCGGCAAGAGAGCTTTTGGAGGTTACGGAGCAGGTAAATCCCATGCCGTTACTTGAGATATCAACCATTCGGCCTTTGTGGCGGGCTTTGTTAAGGTTTTGGAAATACCACATCGGACGGCGATAATATAATCTTTGCTCTGACCTTCGCTCATTGAATGTTGTCTGCTTAAGTTGTTTTTTGTTTGACATCTCCTTTGGTTTGTTATCGTCATCATGCTGGTTGTTTGTAATCTGGTTTATCTTTTGTACAATCAGTTTCCATTCCTGTTCATTGAAACCTTTCTCAAGGCAGTTATTGGGTACGTAAGCAACGAATTTTGCATCTTTCGGCATGACTATTCTTCCGCCGCAGAAAAGCTTTGAGTCATATAAGTAAAGGTTCAAAGGAGCTGTTGTTACTTTTGGTCTGTTGTAAACTGCCTCTGTAATCAACCGTTCAATTTCAGGGATGTTCATTTTGTTCTCCAAAAATCTTTCTGGCTTTGCTCGTCTTTATTATCGGCTCTGAAAGTGGAGTACTTTGGAGTTTTTTAGTTTTTTTGCAGGCCTTTTTCATTACTTAGCCAGTTTACATAACAATCGCCTTATCGGCCATTAAACGGCGGCCGAGGCGGATAAAATTAATAATGGAATGAGTCGATAAAGATAAAGGGATTGTTTTTATTGCGTAATGCGTATCACGTAAAAGAAAAACGTAATATGAAAATCTCAGAATCAAGGTGATTTTCAAAGCATTTTTTAGAGATCGAAGATGGAAAAAGGCATATCCGAAAGAGGTTTTACGCTGATTGAACTGATGGTCGTTATTCTGATTGTCGGTATCCTGGCTGCTGTGGCGGTTCCGATTCTTCGCGGGCGAATCGAGCAGTCAAAATGGTCGGAAAGTGCGGCGATAGCCGGTACTATTCGTGTCGCTTTGCGCGCTTATTATACCGAGGATTCCGCCGCGGCGGCAGCAATGGCAGGCAGCACTCTTGATGCGATCCAGGGGACTTTAGGTTTTACCTCAGGTGACCTTACCGGCAGGTATTTTCAGGCCAGCAATTTCATGTTTGCTTCTGTCGATGGTAATGGGAATGTTACTATAACAGTAACGGCCCCTGCCGGTCTGAGCGGATCCGGGGTACTTAATAATTCCGGTTGGGTCTATACGCCTTAAGAAATTTTGGAAAAACAATCTTATTCGGCCTGTTGTATGAGCTGGTTACTTCAGAAGTCCATGGGCACTTCTCGAGGACACTGTTTATCTTATATTCAATCGCTTGTTGATTTCAGCGGCTAAACCCGAGCTTTAACATTGGCACGCTCATTCTGTTTGTGTGGTGTATCTCTGAAGAAATCCTGGCACTCGGATATTCTTTGGACTATATTCTTTCTGGTGATGATTCCCACGAGCTTTTTCTTTGGCCCCTGGACTATCGGGACTCTTCGGAAGTGGTGTTTGACAAGACAATCGCAAATATCAACCACGCTGTCTTCTATATCAAAGCTGACAACTTTGCGTGTCATAAATTCCTCAACCTTGCCTGTTCTGTTGCCAACGTTATACAGCAGTGTCAGTACGTCTTTTTCTGAGATGATACCAACCAGTTGCATCTTTTTATTGACTACGGGCAGTCCTGTAATATTATTTTCAACTATAATCCTTATGGCCTCTTGTATCGTAGTTTCCTTGTCAACTGTAATCACATCTTTTGTCATAATGTCTTCTATTTCAAACATATCTATTTCTCCTCATTTTTCGAAATTACCCCCAATTGTTCTCCAACAAAGCAAGGATTCTATAGAATAAAACACTATTAATATAGATACTCACTTTTTTTAATCGGCGTATTCAGGCTGCAACTTTATCAGGGTATAGGACTAAAAAAGAGCTTTACCGGACTCTTGCAGTCTTTATTTGGTATTGCTTTAGCAATACCGCTTAAACCGACTCACAGAGCCTTACTGTTTTTTTCTACAGCCCACAATGCTGCTTCGATTCGGTCTTGATACGATGATGGTGAGATGAGATGGCGATAAGTATTCCCAAGGGGGTACTTATTGCAGAATTTATTAAAATCCTTGTTTTTACCGGACTATATTTCTTGACCGCTATGAGAGAATTTAGTAGATTGAAATATTAGATGAGGAGTTGTGATGAAGGTTACGAGGAGCCAGACTTCAAGCCTTCTTGCCAAAATCACTCATATTTTTACACCCAAAGTGGCTAAAGCGTATAACGGAAAGGAGATACGTTATGAAGAGGATAATGTTTGTAATTGTGTTGTGTATTACGATAACACCCTTATCGCGGGCGAATGTAACCGGAAGATATGTATTCTATAACGACTCAGCTTTTGATGGCGATGACCCTACGGTAAATTCAAGTGACGATAATGCTATCGCTCCGGACAAAGTAGCTCTTTTGCCCGGGCAAACTGCAACATTTGCAAACTATACTTCGTATGATAAAGGCATTTACGGAATTATGTTTGACATAGACAGTCTCACCGGCGCACCATCTGCATCTGATTTCCAATTTCGAGTGGGCAATAACGACAATCCCGCCGGCTGGGCCGCCGCCCCGTGGTTATCGAGTATCAGCCTTCGCAGCGGTGCCGGTAATGGCGGCTCAGACAGAGTAACTCTCTTATGGGGGCCTAATGAAATTCAGAAACAATGGCTGCAAATTATTGTTCTACCGACAAGCACTACAGGTCTGCTCTCGGCAGATATTTTCTATTTTGGGAACGCTATAGGAGAATCGGGTAACAGCCCGTTTGATGCACTGGTGGATTCAATAGATGAGCTTGGTGCATTGAACAATCCTCACTTTTTTATTCCGACATCTATCGATGATGACTATGATTACAATCGGGATAGTTGGGTTGATGCTACTGATCAGATAATCGCCAGAAACAATCAAACCAACTATGAGACAGATTTGAACCTGATCACGGTGCCAACGAACTTAGTTATCCCGGCCCCCGGTGCTATCATGGTTGGCAGCATTGGTATGTGTCTGGTCGGCTGGCTGAGAAGAATGAGAACACTCTAAGAGTATTTTCAGAACCTTAGATGCTATTAAATGTCGGAAGACATTATTTTACAATTATTCGGATATTGACGGTTCTGGCGCTGCTTTTTCTTCGCATTTGGAAGCACAACAACAAGCTCCGGCTAATGCTTGAATTGCCAGTATGGCACCCAGGACAGTCAATACAATTTTAGCCCATGAAAAAGTCAGCCAGGCAAAAACAATTACTAAAATTGATAGTACAACTCGACAATAACATCGTGACATATTTGGCTCCTTTCCACTAATATTTTCCATATCAGACACATGTCCATATAATAAGCCTTTCTAATTCGATTATAATACCGGAACCTTACCTGCATTGCAACAATATGAAGCTGCTTTTGCAGGATTCCGTTGTTATCCTTCCCTTATCGAAGTTAAAGTCACCAATAGAAAAAAACTTATAGGTACATTATTTACATCACATCTGCATATCAGTCGAAGATTTCAGTATTGGGGGTGACTATGGGATGGCTATTGCCCGCGCCGGCTCGCTGGTTGAATAGCAAAAAAAGCGTTACATTTAGTGTCACTGCCGGCACTTACTTAATAGCTACTGATGATGGTTTTCGAAGGAGGGGGGCGGTTAAGTGTATTGGATATACACTATCGCCTGGGCCTCTGTTTTGTTTGAATCACTCCTCGGCAAAGCAGAGGCTTTTTTATCAATAGTTAATATAACCTTTTCTATGTGTATAGTTCTTTCGCTGCCGCTCCAAATAAGGGGGCCTATACCGTTTTGGTATAGGCCCCGAGTAAGTTCATATCTACGACGCAATCTTAACTGTTTAACAATCAGGCTCAGGGCGTCGGTGCATAGAGCCGGATATCATCAAAGTACATCATACCTGAACCGCCGGCAACCGGATTATTTTTATTGCCAAGACCAAGAGTTATCGAAGTTACATTGGCGAGGTTCACGCCCTGGTCGGCAAATGCCTGGAGGTCGATACTCCATTCGGTCCAAGAAGTTATCTTTGCCGCATCAGGATTGTCATGATTGACCACGGCGCTGCCGTTAAGAGCAACGTACAAATTCTCAGCGGTGTTAGCCGATTCACCTCTGAACCAGATTGTCAGTGTGTTGACACCATTGACTGTCCAGTCACGAGAGGAAGTCAATGTCAAGGTGGCCTCGGATTTTCCGACAGCATTGTCGTATTCAAGCGGCATTGACTGAGTGCCGCTGTGGACGATAGTCTGCTCGGCAAAAGGAGCGTTAGCATTACCAACGACAGAGCCGTTTAATGCGGGATTGTCGAATCCGTCTAACCATACATTAAATATCCTGTCGCTCGCCGGGTCAGCGGGGTCGAGGTCGTTGTAAGATTCAAAATCGTCCACGGTAAGGAAATTGGCGGTAGTGAAGCTCCATAGAGGTCCTGTCCAGGGACTGTCGGTGTTGGTGTTGTTGGCCTCATCGATACGCCAGTAGTAAGTAGTATTCCATTCAAGGTTGCCGGCATCATAGCTTTCGGAACCAAGGTTTCCGCTGCCTTTAAGCTCAAGCGAGCTTGCATCGAGGCCGAAGAAAATATCATGTGAATCGGCAAAGACACCTGGGGACCAGGTGAGAATTGGTGTCTGTGTTATATCCACGGCGCCGTTAGCAGGGTTGGGATTGGCGACGCCGCCTTCGGTTGTAAAGGACCAGGCCTGGCCTTTATGCGTTTCAACGACATCGAATTCATCGACCCGCCAGTAGTAAGTCCTGGCCAATGTAAGCGGGGCGGGATTATAGTTGGTAACTCCCAGAGGAAGACCCCCGGCGGCATTATTAACTTCGTCAAAATTATCGCCGAAATATACGGTGTGCAGTTTGGAACCGAAACCGGCCGTCCATGTAAGCTCTACATCCAGAGCTACAGAGGCGGCACCATCGGCAGGGTTGGGAGAGTATGCTGTCTTAGGTGGAATACTAAAGCTCCAAACATTACCCTTCCAGGGACTGTTCGGATCGGCGTCATTTACCTCATCGATCCGCCAATAGTATGTCGTGCCGGGAATAAGGCCCTCCGGATAAGGAAATCCCGGAAAACCGACGACAATAAATGTTTCGGCCTGGTTAAGCACGAATGTGCCCTCCGCACCTTCATTGACGTCGTTGAAATTATCGCCGATGTACAAATCGTGCGAGAGAGCTAAAGGACCCGGCCACCAAGAAAGATTCACCCATGTATCAGGATACAGGGTGCCATTCCTTGGGGTGGGGTTAGAGGCCTTTACGTTCGAGCCACGCGGGCCCCGCCAGAACAGGAAGTTCTGCAAGACTTCAACAACCTTTTCATTACCAGTATTCCCCAGTGACTGAAGAATCTGCAGGGAGCTAAAAACAACATAGCCTTTTCCAGCCGGTGCGCCGACAACAATAGGCCAGTTATTCTGCCTGTCGGTAACAAGCGGTTCCCAGGGCGGGTCAACTGCCTCGGGGCCATCAGCCATGAAATCTCCATCTCCCCAAATTCCTGCACCAAAGTGCTCCTCGGTGATTTCGTTCGGTGTATTGAAAATGTTGTGTTCAGCTAATATAACACCGACGTCGTCGTCCAGATCCGGATCGAGAAGGGTGATTGGATGCGGGAGGTAATTTTGATTCCAACTGGAATCCTGCTGAAAATCAATGGTGACCAGATA
Organism: Planctomycetota bacterium; assembly: GCA_019456195.1. Taxonomy (GTDB): domain Bacteria; phylum Planctomycetota; class Phycisphaerae; order Sedimentisphaerales; family Anaerobacaceae; genus NIOZ-UU13. Next base: position 22,751 of record VRUK01000075.1, read on the forward strand.
ACCGCCATTTTCGACATATACTTTGAGAAGGTTAAAGTTCGCCTTCAGATCCTCATTACCATCGTAGGCAGTTACGCCAACGCCGATTACGTCGAATTCCATGAGTCGTTCCAATGTGTAATCACCTGCTTCGATCTTTTCATATTCGATTTCGGCCAGCTCAAAGGCTGTATCTTCAAGGGCGGCGTCATTTCCTCTGCCCGGAATGAAGCCAACTTTTAACTCCTGGGCAGTTAAAGCGGATTCCGTTGCGACAAACATGGTAATTACAAGAGCTATCGCAATAATAGAGAATTGCCTATCGAAAATTTTGTGTCTTAACATCTTTATCTCTCCTTTCTTATGACTGCCGGCCTGAAGGTAAGAAACCAAATAAAACAACTTTTTAGACATAATAATCCTCCTTAAAAAAACTAATTTGTCATTTATGGTGCCGGTGGATAGAGACGAATGTCGTCGAAGTACATCATGCCTGAGCCGCCTGCGACCGGATTGGCCCTGTTGCCAAGACCAAGAGTAATCGAATTGACATTGGCAAGGTTCACGCCCTGGTCTGCAAAGGCCTGGAGGTCTATATCCCATTGGGTCCAGGAACCTTTCTGTGCTGCATCAGGATTATCATTATTGACCACTGCGCTGCCGTTAAGGGCAACATACAAATTCTCAGCAGCGTTAGCCGCTTCGCCTCGGAACCAGATTGTCAATGTGTTGACACCGTTGACTGTCCAGTCACGTGTATCAGTCAGTGTCAAAGTCGCCTCGGATTTTCCTACAGCATTATCGTAGGCCATCGGCATCGACTGCAAACCGCTGTGGACGATAGTCTGTTCGGCAAATGGAGGACTGGCATGTCCAACGACAGAGCCGTTTACAGCCGGGTTGTCGAATCCGTCAAGCCAGACGTTAAATATCCTGTCGCTCGCAGGGTCTGCGGGGTCAAGGTCATTGTAAGACTCAAAATCGTCAATAATAAGGAAGTTGGCCGTAGTAAAGCTCCAGAGAGGACCTGTCCATGGGCTGTCGGCGTTTGCGTTATTAGCCTCGTCAACACGCCAATAGTATGTTGTGTTCCACTCAAGCTGTCCGGGTTCAAAGCTCTCAGAGCCAAGGTTGCCATTGCCTTTATTTTCCAGAGAGGTTGCATCAGTGCCGAAATAAACCTGATGTGTATCGGCAAAAACTCCCGACACCCAGGTTAGAACAGGTGTCTGTGTTATATCCACGGCACCATTAGCCGGGACAGGGCTGCCGACGGCGCCCACAGTTGTAAAGCTCCAGATGTTGCCTTTATGTGTTTCAACAATATCAAACTCATCAACACGCCAGTAGTAGGTCTTGGCCAATTCGAGCGGACCGGGTGTATATGTTGCACTTCCCAGCGGGAGTCCACCTGAGGCATTGCTGACATCGTTAAAATTATCACCGAAGTACACGGTATGCAATTTAGAACCGAATCCTCCCGTCCAGTTAAGTTGTACATCCACAGCTACAGATTCGGCGCCGTCAGCCGGGTCGGGAAAATAAGCAGTTTTGGGGGGAATACTAAAGCTCCAGATGTTACCTTTCCAGGGGCTGTTCGGCTCGGTGTCATTGACCTCGTCGATTCGCCAGTAGTAAGTAGTGCCCGGGGCAAGGCCATCCGGATAGGCGAATCCGGGAAAGCCGACTGAAACAAGCGTTGCGGCCTGGTTGCCCTGGAACGTATTTTCGGCTCCGGCATTCACATCGTCAAAATTATCACCGATATACACATCGTGTGAGAGAGCAAAATCTCCAGGCGACCAGCTAAGGATCGCCCATGTATTCTCAATCAAAGTACCATCAGCCGGATCGGGAGCCAAAGCATAGGGGTATTTTATGCCACCTTCCATAGCAGCCTGAAGCTCAGCCTGCGTCATTGAGTGGTTGTAAAGGCGCACATCATCAATCGAACTTGGTAACGGTCGGTCGTGATGGCCGTCGCCAATCCAGACATTGCGACCGCCAACTGTGTCGATGCCCACCGGGTTGACATTGCTGATTACTTCCTGGACACCGTCAACATACATTGTGATATTTTCGACGGTAGGTGAGCCTGCGCTCTCCAGCACAGCTGCTACATGGTGCCATTCGCCGTCGTTTATAACTGTGGTGCTGATGATATATCCGCCGCTGCATTCTGTGCGGAGTGCTCCTACTGCTCCATTGCCGGCATTGTCGTTTATGCGGCCGATCCACTTTTGTGTGTTCGTATTCTGACCCCAGGATATCCAGTCGCCGAAGCCCGTTGTCTTTACCCAGGCCATTACGGATCTATCCTGCGTACCAAGTATACCCTCATATCCTTCCATCTCCACTCGCTGGCCGCTGATCCCGCCAAACTCCAGAGCGCCACCATACTTCCCTGCCACCCACTGCGGGTCAAGCAGGAGTGTGCCATCGTAGCCATTACCACTTGAGTCAACGGCGGTTGTTCCGGAGCCATCATCAAGTCTCCAGTGAGCTACCAGCTCCGCTGAGGCGCTGTTAACCAAGCCCATGACCAAAGCGAAAGAAACCAAATACATGAATTTCCTGTACATAATAATCCTCCTTCAGAAATTACATTGAATATTAAAAGGAATGCTTAAGACATAATTGCAGAGTACAAAAGTTTTGCCTGTAATTTGTACCCGGCATATACACACCCTCCTCTATAATAAAAGGATTTCCCAGGACAGGCTGTCAACGGACAGAAGCCTCGTCAATCTACTTATACCAAATCACCTACTTTCCCGTCAAGGAGAATCTTTGTTTTATTAACCAGCGGGCTTGTCTATTTCTTTGTTGTCTGTCTGGCCTGGCGTTTGAAGTCTATAGAGAACCGCGGCTCATCACTAAGCTCATCGTAGTCGTTAAGGCCGTATAGAGCTATTTTTATTGTCTTGTTATCCACTTTTGAGTAAACGGCACCACTCTTGCGAACGTTGCCCTCGGCGTCAATACGCTCACTTTTTGAAACGAGCTTGTCGCCCTGTGCCTGCCATGTTCCTTTGGCTCTGCCGCCCCTGTTGTCAACACTGATAGCAGTGGCCTTATCATCGTCGGGCACATAATAAATCATGCCGTGTGAAGCATACTCGCCCATCTTCATATCAACTATTATGGCGTGCCCATCAATCACCCACCGATACATTAACGTTATCTCCGTGCCGTCGTCGGTTGTGGCGGCCCATCTACCGGCCAGCCAATCTGTTCCGGATTCTTGTGCAAGGTCCCGTAAGCTTTGCTGGGCCATTGCTGAGCCGCTCAAGATGATGAGGACGGCCATGACCAAAATCGCGGTCTTTGGCAGGCTAACTTTTGCAGTTCGTTGTTTGTTCATCGTTTACCCTTTCAAAAATTGTTAATATTTTTTAAGACGTATGCTTTGTGTACCTTAATAGAAGTTTAAGCATGTCTTGATGAAAATCTCAGCGGTTGAACGCAATTTGTATTATCTCCTCCAAAAAATTTATTATACGCAAGCATTATAGCATCTCCTTAGTCTCTTACAAGCCTCAAAAACACTTCTTTAAGAACGAAATTGGCTTAAATTTTTTCAAAAAATTGGTGGAAACGGTTTGTTTGGGTCGATAATATCTATGTGTGGCGTCCTATACAGATAGGGTATTGAATACATGTTGAATTTATTTAAAAGGAGTAGAGCTATGAAAAGAAGGGACAATAATATGAAGACAAGACCATCGACAATTGTATTGTGTATGTTGGCGATTCTGCTACTTACAGCACCGGTTCTTTGTGCTGATGAAACCGTTCCGTTCGGTCAGACATGGGATATCGACTATCCTGTGACGGGGATACTGTGGATTGATGGGACAGCGAATCTTCTGACGGGCGCATCGGTAACGGAAAGTATCTATGTGCAAGATGGGGGAACGCTGAATATGTATTCCGGGTCTGTAGGACAGGGCTGGTTCGTTAGCGTCGCGACTAACAATGTTGGCGTAACGGTCTATGGCACTAATTTTGGGGGAGATGGTGACTTTAGCGTTCCCGGTCAGGTCAGCTTTTCGGGCGGGAGTGGAACATTAACGGGTTCCTATGAAGACGGAAGCGCTATTGACTTATGGTTTTTAAGCAGTACACCCATATATCTGGAAACTCCAGGTACAAACGTCGAGCAAGTAGAGATTGACATTAAGCCGGGCAGCTATCCTAACAGCATAAATCTCAAGTCCAATGGGGTGGTGCCGGTGGCAGTGCTGACTACCGGCGACTTCGACGCTGCGATTGTTGACCCTACCACTGTGGCATTCGCAGGAGCTTTACCGCTGCGATGGACGTTAGAGGATGTGGATGATGATGGTGATGAAGATATGGTATTTCACTTCAAGACGCAGGAGTTGAATCTGGATGAGAACAGCACAGAGGCTGAGCTGACGGGCCAGACTTATGGCGGAGTTGATATATCAGGTACTGACGACGTGCGCATCGTGCCGCCAAAGAACAAGAAGAAATAGATTTTCCAATGCTCATCTGGTTATGAAAAGTCAGACTGGCATTGAAAGTTCTCATAGTTAAAATTCTCACGAGAGGCTGTGACTCAAATAGTTGCAGCCTTTCTTTTTTAGCTTTATGCTGCTGTGAAATCGCCCTGAATAATTTCTACATTTCAGGCGGTGTTGTTGAAGTTTAAATTGGCGAGGCAAGATGGGGGACATTTCTTTTGATTTTAATATCCTGAAAGCATAAGATAGACATAGGTTTGCTCTTATACAAGCAGAGGTGTCGTTATGAACAGACAAAGAGGATTTACTTTGATAGAGCTGCTGGTGGTGATAGCCATCATTGCTTTGTTGATGGGAATATTGTTTCCGGTATTGCGGAAGGCCCGTGAGCAGGGCAGGGACGTTGTTTGCAGGAACAATCTGCGTCAAATCGGCTTCGGGGCCAACTTTTATGCGGATCATTACGATTCGTTCATCCCGCGCTCTGCGGAATGGGGGGGGAATATAAAGCCCTGGTTCCAGCTTTTTATGCCCTTTCTGGCGCAGAAGGCGATAGACAATGATTACCGCAACGTCGAGATATTCCGGTGTCCGAGCTATCCCGATAAAGAACAAACCGTTTGCTATGTCGTCAACGGCTGGGGTCGTGAAAATAACAACGGATCGAGTATGCAAAGGGTGGCAACCAAGCTGACGGACTGCAAGGGGCCGGCTTTTACCATTTATCTTGCCGACAATGAAGACGGGCCATGGCGGACGATACTTAGAAATGCAACAGATAGGGATGTAACTCGATGTGACGTTTTTCGTCCCACTCATTTGCCTAACTCTGATAGTCAGGACATAACCGGAGGCAGACGGGTCGCAAGGGCCCGTCATAAGAAGGGGTGCAATGTCCTGTATCTTGACTGGCATGTCGGATGGATGGCCGCCGAGGAGATGACCGAAGAGATGTGGCACTTTGAAAAATAACAAAAAATATACAAAAGAGTAACAAAACAGTAACATTTGGTCGGCATAATTACCTGGAGCTAAAGTAGCAGTCTTTTCGTTTATTTGCTTGAGATTGGGTTTGATTGGCTTTGAATTGGGTTTGTTTTGGGTTAAATTGGGTTTGTTTTTGGCTTTATTGGGTTTGAATTGGGTTTGAATTGGCTTTGTTTTTTGGTGGCCAGAATGGCCAATTTCATCATAAATCTCTGTTGCATATAAACTTACGCTCACTATATTATTTCTTAAATTGGGTTTGTTTTGCATAAAAGGCTTATAAATTCGTACGTAAGAATTCGTAGAGATTTGATAGTCGTTGGTGAAGAGTGAGCTAAAGTGCCTATAGTGCCTATAGTGCCTAAAGTGAGCTAAAGTTGGGTATATCATATCTCGGATACCATATTTCATATTGTCGGCTTAGGCCCCCTGTTGCGTGTCAAGTTAGCAGCACTCGAGGGTAAAAAAAACACTCCCTCTATAATTAGACGAGTGTGCAGTTTTGAGTCGAAAATTCGGCTATTTTTTTTGGCTTGCTGTTCGTAAGTCGTTGTTATGGAAGGAGATAAAAATTTTTGAATTATTTCATTTTTGTTTTTGAGAATGAGCGTTTTTTAACGAAAAGAGCTGCAGACAGCAGCATCAAGAGAATTAGAGAATTGGAGATTAGAGAATTTAGAATTGTGGTTGATTTTGATGTTTTTTTGCAAGTAATTTGTGTTTAGCTCCTCTGTTGCGAGTCAGGTGATTAGTTCTTCCCCGGCCACCGGCAGAAGAGCCATGTAAGTACACCCGGGGATAAACTCTGGACAAGCTTTGGATAAACTCAGGGTAAACTCTGAACTGTTCCGGTAGGCCGGGATTTACTATTA